>DASUVB010000485.1:0-2071 GCA_036373835.1 Flavisolibacter sp.
CGAGGTGATTGAAAATTTGCAGGACCTTGAGGATGAAGGCGAAGTTTATGAAAGCATCGAGGACCTCTGGCCCGACTATCCGTCACAGGAGGATTTCCTGTTTAATGAAGACGAATATTAATTCCCTGATATTCTTTTTACAGCCACTCACTCCGGGTGGCTTTATTTTTTACCATAATCATCAAAGGCCTTCAGGCCACATTGGAGCCACGCTGCAAATTCATCCGGGTCCGGCGTGTACGTTTTGGTTTTTGTCAGGGCCTTTTCGTCCGGGGCAAGAATGGCATACTGGGGCTGCGAGGTCTTGTAAAAATTTTCGATCTGGAAGTTCGTCCATTTGTCACCAACCGTCGTGACGCGCTTCACCTCGCCATTGGATGCGGTGAATTCCACCTGCTGGTGGGCCGGCAGGCGCAGCCGCTCATCAACATATAACGACACGACAATGAAGCGGTTTTTCATCAGGTCCGCCACTACGGGATCCGTCCACACGTTCTCTTCCATCCGGCGGCAATTCACACAGGCCCACCCCGTGAAGTCTATCAGCACCGGCTTCTTTTCCCGTGCGGCGCGGGCAAGCGCTTCTTCATAATCATGCAGCGGTTGCACATTCCTGATACAGTTTACCGGGTTTTTGTACACGGAATAACACAATGGCGGTGGGAAGCCGCTGATCAGCTTGAGGTTAGCCCATTGCGTATTCGTAACACCCGGTGCCAGGTATAATGTTACAAAGCCAAAGAAAGCAATAAAGAAAAGCCGGAACCGCCCGATCTTCGGTCGTGGCTCATTTCCGAATCGAAGCCATCCCAGGAGGTAAACCACGATCAGGAGGCCGATCAGCACCCAGATACCAATAAAGATTTCCCGCTTCAACAAGTGCCACTGCTCCACCAGGTCGGCATTCGAAAGGAACTTCACAGCCAGCGCCAGTTCCAGGAACCCCAGTACCACCTTCACTGAGGTCAGCCAGCCACCCGATTTGGGAAGCGACTGCAGCCACCCCGGGAACATGGCAAACAAGGCGAAGGGAAGCCCGAGACCCACACCGAATCCCGCCATTCCAAAACTGAGCTGTGTGGCTCCTCCCGTACCACCACCCCCTGATACACCTGCGAGCAGCGATCCGAGAATTGGTCCCGTGCAGGAAAAAGAGACGATCGCCAGTGTCAGCGCCATGAAGAAAATCCCCCAGATGTCATTAATACCGGACTTTGAATCCACCTTATTCGCAAAGCTGCCGGGGAGTGTAAGCTCATACAAGCCGAAGAAAGAAAGTGCAAAAAGGATGAAGATGACAAAGAACACCAGGTTCACCCACATGTTGGTGGCGATGTTGTTCAGGATCTCGGGGTTGGCACTGTCAACAAGATGGAACGGAAGCGACAGCAGCACGTAGATGAGGAAGATGCTGAATCCATACCAGGTGGCCTTGGCGATTCCTTTCCGGCGGTTCCCGGAACGCTTTGTAAAATAGGAAACCGTAAGCGGAATGAGTGGAAATACACAGGGCGTTATCAGCGCGATCAGCCCGCCGGTAAAGCCAAGGAGGAAAATAGCCAGCAACGATTTGTTCTCCGTATCATCATCACCGCAGGGTGCCACCGGATTGCGCAGGCCGATGGCGGGTCGTATGATCGGGTCTTCCTGCTGCTCGCCTCCTTCCAGGGCAACGGTAAAGACAAATTCTTCCTGCAGGAAGCTGGAATCGTTCTCAAAACTGTATCGCAGCGTGTCCTGCAGCGTAGCGGGTATCTTTCCCTGGATCCTTACCCGTTGCTTCCATGCAGCGGGGCCCTCATAAACCTTCAGCCGGCCCTCGAAGATCGGGCTCTGGATCTCCCGCGCTGTGCCACTGTCGTTCAATGGTCCTTCAACAGCCAGCGAAGCATCGGAAAACTGCAGTTCCGCGCTGGGAACATCAACCAGCATCTGGTTGGGCGCATACAACCGCCATCCGTCAGAACCTGAAGTCGTGAACGTAAGCTCATAAAGGCCATCGCCGATTTTCTGGGAAACAGCCTTCCAGGTGAAAACGGGCTGCTGGCTGTAAACAGTACAGGAGAGGAAC
>DASUVB010000486.1:0-3541 GCA_036373835.1 Flavisolibacter sp.
GGCAAAACAAAAACGGCATCAGCTACCGCAATCTTTCGGCGTACGAGATCGAAGTGCTGGTACGCAACAATAATACTTCGGATGACTGGAGCAAGATCCACGTGTCTGACGCCTTTAACCCCGAACTGGTCAAGAACTGCAAGTTCTATGGACTGGTGCGCATCGGCAAGCTGGAACCGGTATGCCTGGAATACCACAACGTGCGCATGCCGGTAGGGCTTTATAACAGTACGATCATCAGCTGCGATTTCGGTGACAACGTTGTGATCAACAATGTCAATTACCTGTCGCACTATATTACCGGGAAGGAAGTGATGATCGCCAACGTGCACGAGCTGCATGTAACCGATCATTCCAAGTTCGGCAATGGTATCATCAAGGAGGGCGAGGACGAAGCGGTCCGCATCTGGATCGAGGTATGCAATGAAAACGCGGGCAGGAAGATCATGCCTTTTGACGGCATGCTGCCGGCGGATGCTTGGATGTGGTCCAAGTTCAGGGACGACGAAGTGCTCATGCGGCGCTTTAAAGAATTCACCGAGGCCAAGTTCGACCGCCAGCGCGGGTATTATGGACAGATCGGCGACCGTTCGATCATCAAGAATACGAGCATCATCAAGGATGTATGGATCGGCAGCGACGCCTATATCAAGGGCGCCAACAAGCTTAAAAACCTGACGATTAATTCATCGGAGGAGGCACCTTCCCAGATCGGTGAAGGATGTGAACTGGTGAATGGCATCATTGGCTATGGATGCCGGATCTTTTATGGTGTGAAAGCCGTCCGTTTCGTGATGGCGTCTAATTCCCAGCTGAAATACGGCGCCCGCCTGATCAACTCGTACCTGGGTGACAATTCAACAATCTCCTGTTGCGAGGTGCTGAATTCGCTGATCTTCCCCGCACATGAGCAGCACCACAACAATTCATTTTTGTGTGCCGCGCTCGTGATGGGACAAAGCAACATAGCTGCAGGGGCCACCATCGGCTCCAATCACAACAGCCGTGCCGCCGACGGCGAACTGCTGGCTGCCCGTGGCTTCTGGCCGGGCCTGTGTGTAAGCCTGAAGCATAATTCACGATTTGCATCGTTCACGCTCATTGCAAAAGGTGATTACCAGTACGAGCTAAATATTCCACTCCCCTTCAGCCTTATCAGCAATGATGTTACCAACAACCGCCTGGTGGTGATGCCTGCCTACTGGTTCATGTACAACCTGTATGCACTCGCGCGCAATTCGACCAAGTATGCGGAGCGTGACAAAAGAACGGAATTGCTTCCCCTGATCGAGTATGATTTCCTGGCACCCGACACGGTAAACGAAATGTTCCAGGGCCTTGACCTGCTTCGGCAGTTTACGGCGATGGCCAAGGATCCGTCGCTTAAGGGCCAGGCCGAAGCGGTGCTTGTGCAGGAAGGAGAAAAGGTCCTGAACGATAATAATTATGACCTCTCCCGCATGAATGTACTGGCAACCGGCTTTGAAAACAATTCCCGGCAGGTGGTCGTGTGCAAAGTGAGGGAGTCCTACTCGATCTATAAAAAGCTGATCGTTTATTACGGCATTTCAGAAATTATGCGGGTCGCGGCCAATGTATCTTCCTTCGAGGAACTGAAGGACCGGCTGCCTGCTGATACCGACCGGGCTCCCTGGCTGAACATCGGGGGACAGTTGCTGCCGCTCTCCGTGTTTCACGAGCTGCTCGATTCCATCCGCCAGGGCAGCATCACCAGCTGGGATGAGGTACACCAGGTGTACGCTGCTAATGGCGACCGTTATCCCGGACTGAAACTGCAACATGCCTTTGCATCCCTCCTGGAGGTGCTTGGGCTCACGCGTGATGAATTTACACAGACCGTGTTCCAGTCACTCCTGCAGCAGGCCCTTGACACCAAGGAATGGATGTCCTCGCGCATCGTGGATTCACGGGCCAAGGATTACCAAAGCGAATTCCGTAAAATGATGTATGACACGGATGAGGAAATGGATCAGGTGATCGGCAGGCTGGATGAGAATGTGTTTATCCTGCAACAGCAGGAAGAACTGCAACAGATGCGGCGATCGGTGAAGTCGTTGCTGGCCCTGCCGGCTTCCCACAAAGAAAAATCCCTCCGTTAGCGGAGGGATCTTCATAAACTGTTCTAATTATTTCTTAGTAGTATCCACAGTTACAATCGTAGTGTCTGTTACCGCCGGAACTGTATCAGTTGTCGGAGGGGCCATCATGTTGGTTGTGTCTGTCGTTACTGTAGTGTCTTCCGTTGTAGTTGTTTCAGCATCATTGTTGCATGCAGTGATCACGCCTGCAATTGCTAAAACTGCGAAAAATTTTTTCATTTTCTGGTTTTTAAATTAGTTAACTAATGGCGGCAAAGGTAATGGCCGTGATGAAAAAATCAAATCCCGGGAAAAATTTTTTATTTCCTACTTCTTACGGAAGAATATCCGCACCGGCACGCCCGTAAAATTGAAATGTTCCCTGAGTTTATTTTCCAGGTAATTGCGATATGGTGTCTTTACGTCGTCGGGAAAATTGCAGAAAAACGCAAAAGACGGCACGGCAGTCGGCAACTGGGTGATATATTTTATTTTAATAGGATGGCCGCGGACAACAGGCGGGTGATAGGCCTCAATGGCTTTTAGTATCACATCATTCAGCTGCGCGGTGCCCACCTTGCGCTGGCGGTTCTCATAAACATCCAGCGCCGTTTCAATAGCCTTGAAGATCCTCAGCTTTTCCTTTGCTGATATGAACAGGACAGGAACATCGTTAAATGGTGCGAGGCGCTGTTTCAATACACGCTCGTAATCCCGGGCCGTGTTGGTCTCTTTCTCAACCAGGTCCCATTTGTTTACCAATACCACCACACCTTTGCCTTTTCGCGCCGCCAGGCTGAATATGGTGAGGTCCTGCGCCGTGATGCCTTTTTCGGCATCCAGCATGATCAGGCACACATCTGCTTCGTCCATGGCTTTAATGGCGCGTATGACGGAATAAAATTCCAGGTCTTCATGCACTTTAGCTTTCCGGCGGATCCCGGCAGTATCGATCAGGATGAATTCTTTCTGGAACAGCTTGTACCTCGTGTGAATCGTATCTCGCGTCGTACCGGCTATCTCGCTGACAATGGTACGCTCCTCCCCGATCAGCGCATTCAATAAAGATGACTTACCAACGTTCGGCTGGCCAATGATCGCAATTTTTGGAATGCCTGCTTCTTCAAGCGGCGCTGCTTCTTCCTGGATCAGTGCCGTAACATCATCGAGCAGGTCACCGGTACCACTGCCACTGATGGAAGACACAAAAAAGAGCTTTTCAAAACCCAGGCTGTAAAATTCAGATGCCTCGAGGAGTCGCGTGTTGTTGTCTACTTTGTTCACCACGACAAACACCGGCTTCGTCGAACGGCGCAGCAGGTCGGCCATGGCATCATCCAGGTCTGTCATACCTGTAGCGGCGTCCACCATAAAAATGATCGCACTGGCTTCATCAACCGCGATCTGGACCTGCTTTCGGATCTCCTTTTCAAACAGGTCTT
>DASUVB010000487.1:0-3469 GCA_036373835.1 Flavisolibacter sp.
AAATTGTGTACGCATATCAGTGATTTTGGTGACGAAATGTTTCGTAAAACGAAAGTACCCTGCCTGGTGTTACAGTAAGTCCCGAAAAAATTACGAGCGGCCTGATAGCAGTTTAAAGGGTTGTCGGCTGTTTTCATGAAATTTGCCCGCATGATCTTCGACCTTGCTGAACTGAAGCCCGCCGAAAAACAGTATTACCTGCAGCACGTGGTGGCACCCCGCCCTATCTGCTTTGCTTCAACCATTGATACTGAAGGAAATGTGAACCTCAGCCCGTTCAGCTTCTTTAATATGTTCTCTTCTCATCCCCCGGTCGTCATCTTTTCGCCGGCCAGGCGCGTGCGTGACAATACCACGAAGCATACACTGGAAAATGTGTTGCAGGTGCCCGAGGTGGTCATCAACATCGTTACGTACGACATGGTGCAGCAGGTATCACTTTCCAGTTGCGAGTACCCGAAAGGCACCGACGAATTTGTAAAAGCGGGTTTCACAAAAGAGCCGGCTACCGTGGTGAAACCACCTATGGTAAAGGAAAGCAAGGCAAAGCTGGAATGCAGGGTGCTTGAAGTAAAACCGCTCGGGCAGGAGGGCGGCGCGGGTCAGCTGGTGATCTGTGAAGTGTTGCGGCTGCATCTCGACGACAGCCTGCTGACCGAAGATAAAAAGGTGGACCAGGCGAAGCTGGAGCTGGTAGCCAGGCTGGGTGCGGACTGGTACTGCCATGTTTCCAAAGACAACCTGTTCCATGTTCCCAAGCCCAATGTCAAACTCGGGATCGGCATGGACGCACTTCCTGAAAACATCCGCAGCAGCCATGTGCTGACCGGCAACCAGCTGGCACAACTGGCGAACGTTCATGAAATGCCGGTGGTGCACCCTTCCTTTGAAGACGATCACCTGAAGAATATCATCCAGTACTTTTCCATCAACCCCGCCGATATGGAGACAGAGCTGCACCGCTATGCCGCCCGGCTACTCGACCAGGGAAAAGTGGAAGAAGCATGGCAGGTGCTGCTGGCATCGTGATCACATCCAGTTCTCGGAGGTGGATTCCGCGCAATACAACACATAATTCGTGAGCGCCTGTGCCGACTGTAAGGGGATGAAGTTGACGTGTACGTTACCTCCTGCGGTATACAGCACGATGTTGGCGAGTTGCTTCCGGCGCTGGAACATCGTCTGCCTCAGTTCTGCCGACTGCAGTTTCATGCATCGCAGCAGCACGCGCTCTTCTCCCAGGAAACCGCGGCGGATCACCACCACATCATTTGTCAGCCACAACCGGAACCGGCGTCGCGCCAGTGCGGCAGCAATGCCAATGATGACGGGCAGGAGGAGCCAAAAAATGCTGTAAAAAGCAAGGCCGGCGAACCATGACACAGGGATTAGCAGGAAGCAGGGAACAATGCCAAGGATGAGGATGCGCCGCACCACGAACGATGGATGCATGCGCAGTCCCTGCAGGCTGCTGGTATCAGGTATAGCGTGATATGGTTGTGTGAGGATGTGAAGATTGTGTTCTGCCGTGAGCGGGATCTTCACCTTTTCCCCTTCTTTCATTTCGTCCCCCCCGGCAACGTGGAATTCAAGCATCCACAGGTTCATCAGCTTCCGTATCCAGTTAGCTTTCCAGGAGATGTACTGGATCTTTGGAAAGCCAACCACGCGTTCCTTAACATGTGTCAGCCCCGAACGAATGTGAAAGCCCCGGCTCACCGGTGTGAGGGTGAAATTCCAGAAACTGAAAACGATCCGCGCGGTAGAGACCAGGATGGTGATGGTGAGTATGGCGATCACCAGAAACAGTATGGGCAGGGTGGCAGACCGTTCGAGCGCGGTTTCCGAGAGTTCTTCATCAATGATGCCTTTCAGGTTCTCATACAGGCCGAAAAAAAAAGTGAGGATGATAAAAAATGCCTCGATATGATTTGCAGAAATACTAAGCTTCAGGATGTCGGTTCCTGACAGGCGAACTACCGGGCTGGGGGCTTCTTCCCGTGGTGTTTCTGACACGGCCATGCTTTCTTTTTGGGACAGGAGCTTCTCGCGCAGTTCCACCGCCATGCTGCGGTACATGGCGTCAATGGTGCCTTCGGTTGTCCTGGAGCCTGCAGTGTTGATCGACACCTTTACGATGTTCAGCATCTGGTGCACCGGCCCCTGCTCGATATGCACCGTCTGTATCTTTTCGAGTGGGATGATGTTGGTTGTTTTGGTGATCCATCCTTTCCGGATCACCAGCTTGTCTTCCTCCAGGTGGAAGCGGAAATAGAAAAACCGGAGCACCGCGCTGACGATCGTCCCGGCGAGGACAATAAGCCCGATGATCTCGTAACGGTCCATCCTCCCTTCCCTGTTGTTGCCGATGAACATCAGGATGATGATGATCCAGAAGCGTTTCAACACTTCCCATACGGTATTGATAAACACGACGGCCAGCCCGGCAAGCGGTTGCCGCTGTGGCTGTGACCAGTTAACCGTTTCCATGTTCTTCTGCATGTATTTTTTCAAGGATGAAATGACGCAGCCGGTCCGCGTCATTGTGCAGCAAGCCGGGTATTTTCAAATCTGCACCACCGGTGCCGGCGGTATAAATGATCAGTGACGATAAGCCAAATCGCCGTTCCAGCGGCCCGCTGGTAACCGTACAATTCTGGATACGGTTCAGGGGGCAGATCTTCACCGAGCGGGTGATCCATCCTTTACGGTACAGCACATCCTTGTCGCGTACGGCGTAGGCCATGAAAGGGAAAGCTTTTTCCTGCACGATGAGCCAGGGGATCAACAGCAACAACCATGCTCCTGCAACCAGGGACCAGTTGTAGGATTCGCGGAGGCGGTCGATCGCAAAGACCAGGCCCCCGGCGATGATCGCTAGGATCACCGCTGTGATCAGCCATTCAATGCGAAGCACCCTGATATAGTCGTGCTGTACAGGCTGCAGGGTGACCTCTTCTGCTGCGGGAAGATCGGAAACGGCAATTTGTGTATTGATAAAATCCATGGCGGTGATCTTACTGCAAAATAGCGGATTGCAGCCATCCCGCCATGCCGTCATTTCAGGCCGAGGCGCTCGAGGACAGATTCTTTCCGCGATTTGGAAACGGCAAGCTCCTCGCCGGTGCGCAGCTTGATGTAGCCGCCATCTGCGCGAACGAAGTGCGTGACATAATTCATATTGATCACCGTGGAGTGGTGGATGCGCTGGAAGAGCGAAGCGGGCAGCAATTCCACGATATCACCCAGCGTCCTTGATACAAGCACATGTTTCTTGTTTTCGAAGAACACTTTTGTGTAGGCGCCTTCCGCATGGCAATACACGATCTGGTTTACTTCCACGAATTCATACCCGTCCTTATTCGGAAGCGCGATCTTTTGTTGCGTTGATGGCTGTCGGATGTTCTGCAGCAGGTTCTCAATATTGGCCTGCCCGTCCTGCTGCCGCATCTTTTCTGCCGCCTTTTTT
>DASUVB010000488.1:0-4242 GCA_036373835.1 Flavisolibacter sp.
CGAACAGCAGGGTAATTATTCTTGGCATAAGCAGTATTTGCGGTAATATTTGAATTTTACGTGATGTACAGGATGATTTTAATCAGCCTGCTAATTTTTTTCCAGTACAATGACCTCGCTGTGCTTTGCGGCAACAGCAGCATAAAACGCTTTGAGCGATGCATAGGCCGCAGGCTCGAAAAACGTCCGGGATACCACGAACCTTGAAAACACCGACACTGTTTTCCCGTCATTGGTCACACGGTAATCGAATGAACCGGAACCCCTGCCATCAAGCTGCAGCGTGGCTGGCGCAGGCAGCTCGCGTACGCGGTATCCCTGCGGGATCTCGATGGAGACCTCGATCGTTTCTTCCTGTGCATACGGGAACTCTACCGGCTGATGCCGCTGGGCGGCCACAAAGGGGTTGATCTTCCGTGCATAGGACATCATAGGATTCAGCAACACTTCATCCAGGTTATTATGATTCAGGTCCATGTCATAATGAATGGTAACCGGCAGGTCATAATTGCTGAAAGAATCTATCCTGCCCTCCTGGATGATCATGTCGAAACCGGCGGTTTGCTGCAGGCGGTTAAAAAGATCAGCCGCCGCCTTCTCCCTGCCGGCTGCGCGCATCACGAAGGAGGTCATGTACCCCGGCGTGTGCACCGCCTTCCCTGTCCACTTGTTGCCGTTTGATACGATCTTCAGGGAAACAACGGAAGACTCGCTGATCGTAGCGGGATCCAGTTGTACCGGGGACGCCGCAGCGTCCACAACCCGTGCATGACCGTTATAACAGTCCGGTACCAGCTTACCGAAACCCATGTGGCGGTGGCTGGCATCGAGAAAAATGTATTTGTTGTCCAGCAGCACCCGCGTGATCACATAATTGCAGAGGGAGAGACCCGGGAATTCTTCGTGCAGCTTCCCGCTGGAACGCGTGCCCAGGATCACGGGATGTGCATCAAGCCCTGCCAGCCGGAGCATACCTGTCAGCAACAGGTTGATCTCGGCTACATTCCCTTTATTGCGTTTCAGCACGGTGCGCAACGGGTTCAGCGCGTAGATGCTGTTGTGGTCTTCGCACTGCATGCGGTCGCGCAGCCATTCGTACACCACCTTTGCCTTCGCGGCAGGTGTCGTCTCACCACGCAATGCCGCATTCAGTTCCTGGGGCATCACTACGTCGAAAGTGGAAAGCATCTTCCCAAAACCAGGGTCCTCGTTCAGTTCATTGATCACCTGTTTCCACGTCAGCCGCAGGTCATCCGTGTCAAAGGGCTCGCGGTGCGACAGGAACTGTACTTCCATACGAGCCAGGTTGCCCGCCGGTGCAGCAACAAACACGTCGGCCTTCAGGGGTGGCGCATCCTTCACCACCCACCGGTGTTCAGTGACAGTGGCTTCGAAACGGTTGCGCTCCATATCCGCACTTGTCAGCAGCGTGGAAGTTTTGGCTTCGGTCATAATAAAAGTGCTCCTTAATTCACGACGGTCGGTAATAAAAGTTGGATGATAGCCCCCCGGGAAAAAACGGTAGTTGAAAAACTGCGGCAATGCAAACCGGAATTCGCTCCACAAAACCGGCATCTGCGCGTCCTGGAAAAACCATGGCCGGACGTCGCGGTAGAAATCAGAAACTACGGTGTACTCCAGTTCCACGATGCAGCCCGCTTCAACGGCGGGTGCTGCAAAACGGTACACGGCGGTATGCTCATCCACCGGCTCGCGTACCAGGGATGCCTTGTCAAGCTTCGTTTCGGTGATCTTACCATCCCGGAGATGGTAGGTAACGAGCCGGAACGCATCAATGCGCTCATCATCCTTGCCCACTGTGGTCAATGCAATTTCCAACGCAGCGAGACCGGCAGCTTTCTTGTCAAGGATGTGCACCACCCGGTGGCGCCTGAATACGGAAGCAAACCATCCTTCCGAATTACCTTCAAAGCTCACGTGCCCGATGTCACTCAGCACAACAGCGCGCGCAGCCGGGTCGATCTCGTATTGTTTCTTCTCCAGGTCCGCAACTGATATTTTGCCGAATTTGGCGAACGGACTTTGTTTCTGTGCGGCGGCGGTAAGAAATCCGGCCAGCAGCAAAAGTGTACAAGCTATTCTCATAAAATACTTTGAGCGTATCTGTTTCTTAAAGACAACTTCCCGCCGCGTTTTTTGACAATCGTTCAAAAAAATCCAGCCGCACAGGTTCCATAGAAAGACAAATAGCGATGATTCGCAATATCACAATTTTTTTTCAATTGTAACCGGCGCCAGTACAACACGGAACAGCAGTAAAGGTTTACCCTTACGGCCGGGTAGCTGAAACCGCCGCCATTTAGCCCGGATCATGCAACTTCGTACCGGGAAATGCATCTGGTACTTATGCCTGTAACGACATTACATTCCGGCCTCGTGAAGAAACTTGCCGCCGCGCATGGTTTCGACTTCTGCGGCATCGCGCGGGCGGAGCGGCTGGATAATGATGCGCGTCGCCTGGAACAATGGCTGTCGCAGGGCTACCATGGAAGCATGAAGTACATGGAAAACCACTTCGACCTCCGCGTGGACCCGGCGAAGCTGGTTCCCGGCGCCAGGTCCGTGATCACGCTTTTGAAAAATTATTACCCGGAAAAGACGCTGGAACAGGAAGCGGCGATCTCCAAGTATGCTTACGGGAACGACTATCATACGATCATCCGCGACCGCCTGCGCCATATGCTGCTGGAGCTGGAAGATAAAACCGGTGCCATCAACGGGCGGGGCTTCGTGGATTCAGCGCCGGTGCTGGAAAGAACCTGGGCGCAGCGTAGCGGCCTGGGATGGGTCGGAAAAAACGGGAACCTGATCAACCCGCGCGCGGGCTCCTTCTTTTTTATTGCAACGCTCATCACCGACCTGGAACTGGAACCCGACGATCCCGTTGCGAAGGATTACTGTGGTACGTGCACGCGGTGCATCGACGCCTGCCCCACCGGTGCGATCCTGCCGGGCCGCATGATCAATGGCAGCCAGTGCATCTCGTATTTTACGATTGAGCTGAAGGATGAGATCATACCCGCTGAAATGAAAGGAAAATTCGGCAGCTGGATGTTCGGCTGCGACATATGCCAGGATGTTTGTCCCTGGAACCGCTTCAGCACCCCGCATCATGAGGCGGGCTTCAATGTGATACCCGAACTGCTGAACCTTACCACGAAGGAATGGGAAGAAATGAGCGAGGAGATGTTCAACAAAATATTCAAACATTCCCCGCTCCGCCGCTCGAAATTCAAAGGCATCCGCCGCAACCTCCAATTCCTAAAACCGTAACCCCGTTTTTACCGACAACCGCCGGACCTGGTAATCGAACGTCTGCATCACTTCAGGACAGGGCCATGTAATGCACATCACGGGTTGTGGCACTTCCTGTGAAAACCTTTTGTACGTATACCCTGCCGTGAAATACAGCATACTGTTCTTCACCGGGAGCTGGTAGCCGATTCCTGCATCATAATATAATCCCCCCGAAGTATTCCGGTCATAATAATAACCCCATTGCTGGTCTGTCTGTTTCTTCTCCCACGGGAAGTGATAGCCGCCGCCGGCGTACAGGAAGGGCGACTGCGGGTTGCGCAGGATGCGCTTGCGCAGGTCCAAAAAGACCGGGATACTGCGGGTATGGTAATAATCCAAACCGGCGCCCACACCTGCGGACCATGTTTTGAAACGGATGCCGTTTACAGTATGCAGCTGCAGGGAAGACCCAAGCTCACCTTCCAGCAACCCGGCCTGAAGCATCGACTGGAATTTTATTTTTTCCTGTCCATGCGTCGTAACGATGGAGGCCGCCAGGAACATCACCAATAATATTTTTTTCATGGCGCTCAGTTTGTAATGGAAAGCTTGCTCAGCAGGCGGATGTCTGCCGGGTTGGAATAATCGTACTGGTACAATCCATCCTTTGCCACAACAATGGCAAGGTTATTCATGGCGATGATATCAAAAGTTTCCAGCCCCGTGATATGTCTGACCATCTGGAGACTGTTTACATTCGATGCGTTGTACACCTTCAGACCGTCGCTGCCGTCGCAGATGAACAGCATGTTGCCGTCCTTTGACAAACCGTGTGGGTTGGTCATACTATACGTTTTGACAAGCACGGGGTTCGACAGGCTGGTAATGTCCACGATCTCCAGCTGGTTGGAAAAGCCTTCGCAGGTTGTGCCCGAACGCAACGTCACGTACGCATGGTTGTTATCTGCAACAACAGGATCGCAG
>DASUVB010000489.1:0-4184 GCA_036373835.1 Flavisolibacter sp.
GCTGCCTTTGTACACGCCGGATGCTCCTGCCTCACCCGTGACCAGGCTGGCGATGTAGCCGCCGGTGCAGCTCTCTGCCGTGGCCAGCGTTTTACCGTGTTCCTTCAGCTTCCGCCGTACCGCTTCCTGCAGCGTGATGTCTTCAGCAGCTACGAGCCATTTTTCTACAAGTGACTGAAGGTGCGAGAACGCCACGCCGACTTCCTGTTCCAGCAACGCAGCGTGCGCTCCTCTGCCGGTGAGCCGCAGCCGCACCATGCCATACGACGGCAGGTATGCCAGGCGGATATGTGGCGGCAGCCCGTTCTCAAAATCCGCGAGGTGGCCGGCGATCACGGATTCGCCTTCGCCGGCAGTGAGCAGCGTGCGGTGGACCACCGCATCCAGCGCCAGTCTTTCTTTCAGCCGCGGGATCACGCTTGCGGTCAACAGCCCTTTCATTTCGTGGGGGACGCCGGGTAATGAGACGTACATCACACCATCTTTCTCGAACCACATGCCGGGCGCCGTTCCCCGTGCATTCTGCAAAACGTCGCAACATTCCGGCACGAGTGCCTGTTGGCGGTTGATCTCAGTAACCAGCCGGTTTAATTTGGAAAAGATGGACGTAACGTTTTCGAGCGCCGCTGCATTTTCGATCAGCATGGTATTGAAGTATTCGCACAGCGCGGGCTTGGTAATGTCATCCGCTGTCGGGCCCAGCCCGCCGGTAATGATGATCACGCGGCAGTCGCGCGCCTGTTCCCGGAGCGCTGAAAGAATATCGTCTTTAACATCACCGACCGTTATTTTTCTTTTCACCCAGATGCCGATGCCATTCAGCTCGCCGGCGATGAAGGCGCTGTTGGTATCGATCGTCTGCCCGATCAGCAGCTCATCGCCGATCGTTATTATCGAAGCATTAACTTCAGCCATTCGCGAATCACTTAATTTTAATGCAATCTACGATGCAATGAAAAAACCCGGGCTGATCCTGATCTTCTCACTTTGTTTCGGCATGGTGGCTGCGCAACAGGTTTCCACGAAGCTGGCGCAGGCATTCAGGACGTTTGAAAATGATGCGCAGCTGAGGAATGCTGTCGTTTCGCTGTACGTGGTCGATGCCGCGACGGGCAAGGTTGTTTTTGACAGGAACAGCCTTGCGGGACTCGCACCGGCTTCGTCGCAGAAGGTCATTACCGCCGCCACCGCTTATGCATTGCTGGGACCCGGCTTCCGGTACCGCACCGATTTCGGACTGCTGGAGTATGCCGATACCATATCATCTTCGGGTGTTGTTCGCCGTTATACAGGCATTGTGGTGAAGCCATCCGGTGACCCCACCCTCGGAAGCTGGCGCTGGCCCGTAACATCCGAGGACCAGGTGATCCGGCGTGTCATGGCAGCCGCAAGGTCGGCCGGGGCCACCCAAATACATGACATCCGTGTATTTACCGACACATCATGGGACGTTGAATCGGTTCCCGACGGCTGGATCTGGCAGGACCTTGGTAATTATTTCGGCGCCGCACCCCACGCATTGAACTGGCGCGAAAACCAGTATGATGTCATGCTCGAGAGCGACAATGCCATCGGGAGTCCTGTTCGCATCAGGGGCACACGCCCGGTGCTGTCCGGGGTGTCGCTCATTTCCTATGCCACGGCTGCGGGCAGGGGCACCGGCGACCAGACGAACATCTACTTCTCGCTCGACCGCAGGCTGGATGTGCGCATCCCGTTGCTGATCCGCGGAACGATACCGGCGGGAGAGAAGAATTTCGTGGTCTCGGGATCCATACCCTTCCCGGATATCCAGTTCACGACCACCCTCAGTGACTCGCTGGCATCGGCCGGCATGCGCCAGGTGATCTCCGTGTATGCACCGTTTCCGCTTACCTACACAGGAAGGGAGCCGCTGCAGAACTTTCACTCGGAACTGTCGCCGCCGCTCGACAGCATCAATTTCTGGTTCCTGAGAAAAAGCGTGAATCTGTACGGGGAAGCGCTGGTGAAAACCTTCGCACTGCAGCAACAGGGCATTGCGTCCACGCAGCGGGGCACCGGCATTGTCAAAGACTTCTGGAAAGACAAGGGGATACCGGTCACAGAGTTGAACATGCAGGATGGATCGGGACTGTCGCCCGAGAACCGCGTCACCACCCACGCGCTGGTGCACGTGCTGCGCTATGCAAAGACACAGCCGTGGTTCAGCAGTTTTTACCATGCCCTGCCGGAGTACAACCGGATGAAAATGAAAAGCGGCACCATCAGCGGTGTGAAATCGTTTTGCGGGTACCACCGTTCCGCTTCCGGGCGCGAGTATGTCTTTGCCTTTATCGTAAACAATTATAACGGCTCCCACGGCACACTGGTAGAGAAAATGTACCGCGTGCTGGATCGCCTGAAATGAATTCAAAAGAAATGAAAGAACAGCACTACAGGAACCACCGGCAATTTGTTTTTACCTACCATGTACTAACGCTTCTTGCCCTCATTGCGCTGCTGATCGGTTCGATCCGGTATCTCATCATCTGCGATGCATCGCAGGTGTACCCGGCATCCCTGCTGGTGCTGGTATCGGTGATCCTGGTCAGCATTTACTTCCACGCACGGTCATTTGCACTCCGCGCACAGGACCGGGCGATACGCGCAGAAGAACAATTGCGCCACTACCTGCTTACCGGTAAACAGATGGATCGACGCATCACCATGCACCAGGTGATCGCGCTGCGGTTTGCAGGCGATGAAGAATTCCCCGCGCTGGTACAGCGTGCAGCAGAGGAACACCTCAGCAACGATGCCATCAAGAAACAGATCCGTCACTGGCGGGCGGACTGGCGGCGCGTATGATCATTTTCCAATGAAGCGGTCGAGGCTTATTTTCCCGGGACCGGTGAACAGCAGCACCAGGAAGCAGATCAGGTAGAGCCCGGCACTTTCACCTTCTCCAAAAAATTCACCCTTGTGGCGGTAGAACAGTGCCACCGACATCGCGATGACCAGTGGTATGCAGGCCAGGCGGGTGAACAGCCCGAGTATGATGAACGCCGCACAGAAGAATTCAGCAAATACAACCAGGGAAAGCGATGCTGTGGAGCCGATGTTGAACGGGTCGGTGAAGCGGCCGGCTTTCTGGGAGAAGTGCACCAGCTTGTCCATGCCATGCATGATCATCATCAGCGATCCGGCGCCTGCACGGAGCAGGAGCATGCCGAATGAAAAAGCGTTGTCTGAGGTACGGGTACTGAACAGTTTTTTCATAGTATCAATTTCGGGGCAATTTTACGCAAAGAAAAGAATTTCCGGTTGCTACCATTTTTGTTAAAGGTGTACCGGCTGTCACAATTTCACCGGTACTTTGACTGCGTCTTGGGCGGGCTTTAAAATAATTCGATATTTACAACGTTATCATCCAACGGTAAAGGACCATTCTATGAAGAAATTATGTACTTCAGTCAGTCTTTGTATACTTTCCATTCTCTCTTTTTCCCAGCAAACCGCACATTATAAAGACCCGCTCCAGCGATTCAACGAGGCCAAGGAATATTTCCAGAAAGAGCAATTCAGCCTGGCATACCCGATCTTCCGCGAATTGCAGCAGTCGCTTACGGAATCGGACCGCATCAACCTCCCGATCGAAGTGCAGGAGATCGATTACTATACCATCGTCAGCGCGTTGAAACAAAACCAGAGCCGCGCAGAGCTCGACGCGCAGGTGTATATCAGCTCCACGAAGAACAACCCGCGGGTGCAGATGATGAACTTTCACCTGGCTGAGTATTTCTTCCGGCACAACCGCTACAGTGAAGCCGCCGGCTTGTACGAGGGATCCAATATCGCCAACCTGAACAACCGCGAGGTCGCCGACATGAAATTTCACCAGGGTTATTCCTATTTCACCATGCAGCGCTTCAACGAGGCGCGCCCGCTGCTCAATGCCATCAGGCAGGTGAAGAGTGATCCGAATTATATTGACGCCAACTATTACTACGGCTTCATCGCCTTCCGTGACCGCAATTACACGGATGCGCTGGCGAGCTTCCGCATTGTGGAGAACGAGCCGGCTTATGAAGCGATCGTGCCGTACTACATCGCGCAGATCTATTATGTGCAGGGGCGGAAGGAAGAGGCCATCACGTATGCTGAAAACAAGATCAAGCAGGGAAAGACACAGTATTACGACCTGGAGCTGAAGCAGCTGCTGG
>DASUVB010000490.1:0-4798 GCA_036373835.1 Flavisolibacter sp.
AACACCCGGGACTGAACCACATGTACATCCATGCGATGGAAGCCTCGCGCATGGCACACAAGGCACTGCCTTCAGCAGACAAGCTGCGCGATATGTTGCCGGCAGCAGGACACCTGGTGCACATGCCTTCACACATCTACATCCGGACAGGCAATTACCACAAAGGTGTCATCGCCAATGAAAAGGCCAGTTATGCCGACAGCAACTACATCGCCCAGTGCCGGGTGCAGGGGGCCTACGCGCTGATGCTGTACCCGCATAACATCCACTTCCTGGCAGCATGCGCCTTTTTTGAAGGCAACCGTGCAAAGGCCATTGATGCAGCAAGAATGGTATCACGGAAGGCAGACAGGAAATTCATTTCGGACAACATCACGGTGCAACAGTATTTCAGCATACCGATGTATGTCATGGTCCATATGGCGCAATGGGATGACCTGCTGCGTGAACCCGAGCCCCAATGGAAATACCCCCGGGCTGTATGGCATTATGCGCGCGGTATGGCATTTACGGCAAAGCGTGATTTTGAAAATGCGAACAAAGAGCTGGCATTCGTGAAGGCCGCGGTGGCGGATGAATCACTGAAATCACAGTTGATCTGGGAAACGAACAGTGCGCATGAACTGGTCCGGATCGCTGACCTGGTGCTGGGCGCCGAACTGGCTGCTGCAAAACAGGAATATGAAACAGCAGCTTCCCTGTTGCGTGCAGCCGTGGCAATTGAGGATGGACTGATGTACCAGGAGCCACCTGACTGGTTCTTTTCGGTGCGGCACTCCCTCGGCCACGTGCTGGTACAGGCGGGACGTTTCCAGGAAGCGGAACAGGTATACCGCGAAGACCTGGTAACCTATCCTGAAAACGGATGGGCGCTGATCGGGCTGTACAACAGCCTGAAAGGCCAGGAGCGTGAAGTGGAAGCTAAGGAAGTAAAAGGCCGTTTTAACAAAGCCTGGCAATGGGCTGATATAAAGATCACGTCATCGCGGTTATACTAAACATTGTTTGAGGTTTGAAGTTCCCGATAAAAAAACGATTACTACAGTTGGTTTGAGGTTTGATCGCGGATCTTAATGTAGTGTGTTCCAGCCATTGTGGATCACGATGGGCGCGAAGGATGCAAAGTCAGCATCTGGCTCCGCCAGCAAATCGCGGGGAACAATTTTTGCGACACTCCCGCAAATAACCAGTCATGGCAAAATGCGACAAATGCGGCAACGATTACGACCGCACCTTCCGGGTTCAGATGGGAGGCAAAGACTATGTGTTTGACAGCTTCGAATGTGCGATCAGCATGCTGGCGCCCCGCTGCCCGCACTGCGACTGCATGGTCATCGGGCACGGCGTCCAGGCGGGTGATAAGATCTTCTGCTGTGCCCACTGTGCAGAACACCAGGGAGAAAAGGGTCTGACCGACAGGGTTTAACGAAGCTGCTGTAATTCCTCTTTTGGAAAATCTAAACAACTACGCAAAGCTGTCAGCGCACAATTCCGTCGGTGCGCTGATGGTTGTTTTAAAAAATACCGGAGCAATGCTCCGGTATTTTAGTTATTCCCTGAACACCCGTTTGCTGATGACAGTGCCATCCTGGACGAACTGAACCAGGTATACCCCCGCCACCGCACTGCTGATGTCGATCCTGAACTCCTCAACCTTCTCAGATATAACATTTACCCGGGAAGAAAGGATTTGCCTGCCATACATGTCCACCACGCGGATCCCGGCCATACCCCTGCGGGCAGCAACCACGCTGAGTTTTAGTATACCCGAAGTGGGACTTGGGAAGGCCGCTACCACTATCTTTCTGTCTGTCGAAGTCACCATATACCTTGTGGCTGGTGGCGCGCATGGATTCACGAAGTCAATGTTGTAGCAGTTCACAGCACAATCATAATACCCTCTGAACTCGCGGCACCCGATGAACGCGGTGTTGATGGTTGAAACAGCGTCGTTGATTTCGTCAAGCGCCGGGATCCTGAAGCCGTTTGTCCCGACAGCACCCGGCACCAGCGCACCTCCTATGAGCTGGTTTCCCAGCGACAGCAGCTGCTGTACCGTGGCCGGCGCAGTGCCATTGTTTGTAAGGTACCTTGCAACTGTTTCATTGATTTTGTACGATGTTACTGCGGTAGGATCAGATGAACAATCCACTGCAGTTGCCGAAGATGTACAACCGGTACGGCGCTGTGTTGTCAACCATCCCGGGCTAACGGGCAGGTTCAGCAATGCGCCACCATCCAGCCGCACATTCAGCGACAATGTCATCATCTGCGACAGGAGGATATTGTTGATCTTGCCGTTGTTCTTTATGTAACTGTTGAAACAAACGTCCGTGATCAGGCAATTGCCTGGCTGGAGCTGCTTCGGCTGCCCGCCCCCGGGAATAACATCGAGGATCTTTGCAAGGGACTGCGGTGTATTGGGGATTATCACTGATCTTCCGGACTGACCTATCGTAATATCTCCCGCGGCCAGCAGCTGCGCCAGTAACTGTTCTGTTGCCAGGTTGGTGCTGTTGTTGTTGCACAGGCCTGATACCATGTTCCCGTACGTACCCTGGTCGTAGGTGCAGTAATAGAGACTTCCGCAAGATGCTGTTACGGTAAGCGTCTTCTGGCTGGTTGCAGGGGCCCCGCAGCCACTGCTTACCGTATAAATGATGTCGGCTGTACCTGCACCGACACCGGTTACTTCACCCGTATTAGTATTCACTGCTGCTACCGCTCCATTACCGGAACTCCACGATCCGCCTGGAGTACCATTGCTGGTAAATATTGTTGTTTGCCCGGTACAGGTCGTTGACGTTCCGCTCACCATTCCTGCACTAATGCCAGGAGAAACGGTAACAGATTGCCCGGTGCTGACAGGTGAGCCACAACCACCGTTCACCGTGTAAATGATGTCAGCGGTGCCGGCACTAACCCCGGTTACCAGGCCTGTACCTGCATGAACAGTGGCTACGCCGGTATTGCTGGAACTCCACGATCCTCCCGGGGTACCATTGCTTGTGAACGACGAAGTTTGACCCATACAGATTGATGGCACCCCGCTAATAGTCCCCGGGCTGACGTTCGGTGAAACGGTAAGTGTCCTGAATGATGAAACCGCGCCGACGGTATAGGTAATATCGGCCGTACCTGCATTTACAGCTGTTACCTGCCCGGTTGATGCGTTCACTGTGGCAACACCCGTATTGGAGCTGCTCCAGCTACCACCACCATCGCCATCAGTTGTATATGTCGTGACATCACCTATACATAAGGGAGAGGTGCCGCTGATCAGACCCGGGGTATGGATAATTGCCAAATCATCCGCGTCTGCCCCAACGTCTGTTGGTGAAAGCAATGCCCTTGCCTGTCCGTCAAAATCATCGGCAACCGAGGCAATTTGAATTCCTGCTCCTTCAGCGGGCGAACCCGGCTGGATGTGCAGATCGGGCATGCTGCCGGTTGCGTTAACCAGTAGTGGGTTTATATCCTGGCTGTTGGCATCGAGGCCAGCATTGGCGAGTGCCCAGGCTGCAAGGCTGGCATGATCTGTAGCGCCGGGTGTGCCGACATAACCGAATACAAAGCCGGCGCCGGACCCATGGTAAATATTGTAGTTACTGGTGACGGTGGTCGTGTTATTAAGCCCAAGAATGTAATGCCTGCCGGTACCCGATCCATTGGACCGCTCATTCATGAAAATATTGTTGCGCAGGTCATCGATCCCTGTTGCCGTACGCCTGAATGCGTAAGAATTGTTGGAAGATGATACACCGGAACCACCAACGTACACCGTATTGTGGAAGAAATTATTTGCCGCTGTTGTTGTCTTATCAATTCCGGTGACACCGGAATTCACAACACCTGCAGCATCGACACCGAGGCGGATCATGTTATTCTGGAAGGTGGAACTACCTCCGCCAACAACGATTCCGTTCACAGAGGCCGTCGCGCCACCTGTGCCGCCGGTGAATCCATATATGAGGTTCCGGTCAATCATGTTGGCGCCGCTGGCAGCACCACCGTAGTAAATCCCGGTAACAGAAACATTAGCCGATGCTGCCGTAGTTGAAAGTCCGTGGATACTATTCCCGGATATCAAGTGCCCGGGCATGGCGGAGGCGGTGAGCTGGATACCGATAACAGAAGCTGCCGGGCCTGTACCAACTGATGGAGAACCGGATGCCAGGTCCCTGATGGTGTTTCCTGTGATCGAAAACACGCCGCCGCTGCTGCCGGGAGTCGCGATACCAATCAACTGGCCTCCTGATGTCCCCGTTCCGGACAGGTTAGCGATGACGTTTCCGTGTATCGTATTACTGCCGGAGGAAGAAGTCGCATGAATTCCAATGGTGGTACCGCTCGTTGAATTGAGGACACTGTTCGGTGTATTCAAGGCTCCCAATGTATTGTTAGCAACAATATAACCTGTGGCGGCTCCCTGTATCCCGATAAGTCTCGCTTGTACGGAACCGCTGCCCGAGTTTGAAACACTGATGCCACCAATAGTATTGTTGGATACATTAATAACCCCGGGCGTTCCATTGCCGGCCAGGATACCATAAAATATTGGCGATGTCGAGGAAGTGCTTTGTGCAAACATGACGCTGCCTGTGGAAGTCTGGCTTCCGAGCGTATTTCCAGTGATGTTCCCGATATTGAACGATCCTGTAACGGCCGAGATCAGGGCCTGTACCGTGGAAGAACTCGCCGTTGTGACTGAAATGTTCCGGATGGTATTACCCTGGATGGAAACAGGTATCCCGGAACTTACAGTTCCCTGGATACCACGGAAAACCAGTGTTGACGA
>DASUVB010000491.1:0-2216 GCA_036373835.1 Flavisolibacter sp.
TTGCCGCACTGGGAACATAATGACGGATCCCACACCGGCACATGTTCGGCGATGTTCCGCTTTTCATAGCGTGTGGTAGCAGACGGGAAGGTGCCGTCAGCAGGGAATGCACTGACCGGGAGGTCATCGCCGTCGCCTGCAATAATCTTCGATAGAACATCTTTCACGAATGGAGAGGCGCCATCATATGCCGGTGGCCGCACCTGCTGACCATTGGCGATCATGCCGGCATAATCCACCTGCACCAGGTACTGCAGCGTCTTGTCAACAGCTTCAAAATTTTTCTGCACAACAGCCTCGCCCTTGCGGCCGTACGACTTACGGATCCCTTTTTTGATATATTCAATGGCTTCATCCCTGGGCAGCACATCAGAGATGGCGAAGAAGCATGTTTGAAGGATGGAATTGATCCGCGAACCCATCCCTGTTTCCTTCGCGACCTTCGAGGCGTTGATCACATAGAACTTCAGGTTCTTGCGGATGATCTCGTTTTGGATCTTTTGCGGCAGGTGTTGCCATACCGAGCCGGCGTCGAATGGCGCGTTAAGCAGGAATACCGCCTGCTGCTCCGCATACTTCAGCACATCATATTTTTCCAGGAACTGGAAATGGTGACAGGCAATAAAGCCCGCTGAGTTGATCAGGTACGACGAACGCACCGGGTTTTCACTGAAGCGAAGGTGTGAAATGGTCAGTGAGCCGGATTTTTTTGAATCATACACAAAATATCCCTGTGCGTGGTACCCGGTCGTTTCCCCGATGATCTTGATGGTATTCTTGTTGGCGCTGACGGTTCCGTCGGCCCCGAGCCCGAAAAACAGGCCACGGAACAGGTGCTGGTGCTCCAGCGAAAATTCTTTATCGTACGGAAGACTCGTAAATGTTACGTCATCCTCGATACCGATCGTGAAATGACGCTTCTGGTATTTCTTCTGCAACTCGGCAAATACCGCCATCACCATGCCCGGATTGAATTCTTTCGATCCCAGGCCGTAACGTCCACCGATGATCGAAGGCATTTCGTGCTTCCACGCGGCATGCAGGGCAGATACGACATCCATGAAAAGCGGTTCACCAATTGACCCCGTTTCCTTGCAACGGTCCAGGACCGCGATGTGCTTCACGGTTGCAGGTATGGCGTGCAGGAAGTGCCGTACCGAGAATGGACGGAACAGGTGAACTTCCAGCATCCCTACCTTCTCGCCCATGTTAACCAGGTAATCCACGGTCTCTTCCACAGCGCCCGCTCCGGACCCCATAATGATGATGATGCGTTCCGCCTGCGGGTGGCCATGGTATTCAAACAAGCGGTAGTTGCGACCCGTGAGCTTCCCGAACTGGTTCATGGTCTCCTCCACCGTTTCAGGAACACTCCAGTGCATCGCGTTAGCCGCTTCGCGGCTTTGGAAAAACACATCCGGGTTTTGTGCGGTGCCGCGGATCGAAGGGCCCGCAGGATTGAGCGAGCGATTCCGGTGCCTGGTGACATCACTCTCATTGATCATCGCGCGGATGGTCTCATCAGGGATCAGCTCCACTTCATTCAGTTCATGGGAAGTGCGGAAACCATCAAAAATATTCAGGAACGGGAGGCTGCTGCGAAGCGCCGCTGCCGTGGAGATCATTGCCATGTCGTGCGCCTGTTGCGGGTTCCTGCCGAACAGCATGGAAAAACCGGTGGAACGCACAGCCATTACGTCGCTGTGATCGCCGAAAATGGACAGCGCGTGTGTAGCCAGCGCGCGGGCGGCAATATGAAAAACGGTGGGCAGTAATTCCCCCGCGATCTTGTACATGTTTGGTATCATCAGCAGCAGGCCCTGTGAACAGGTAAAGGTGGATGCCAGCGCACCACCCTGCAATGCCCCGTGGATGGCGCCTGCGGCACCGGCTTCGCTCTGCATTTCAATCACCTGCGGCACCTGGCCGTAAATGTTAGGCTGGCCGGCACTGCTCCATTCGTCGGCATGCTCCCCCATGGATGATGAGGGCGTGATCGGGTAAATGGCGCACACTTCGCTGGTCCTGTATGCAATATGGGCAGCGGCCTGGTTGCCATCCATGATCTCGACTACAGTTGCGGCAACGGGAGAAAGCCTGGCCGGTGTGGCTGGGGAAACAACTTCCATGATAGCAGGTTTTGTGGCGGTCAAAGTACACATACCCCGCAGCCCTGCAGATGATAATAATCAACCCCCCACCTGATAAAGATGCTG
>DASUVB010000492.1:0-4367 GCA_036373835.1 Flavisolibacter sp.
AGGTCATCCATAGATGGCCTTTTTGATTTTATACAAGTTGGGTTGCGGTCAGACGAAGGCGACAGGTGGAAAACCTCAAACCTCAAACATTCAAACCTCAAACTACACCCGGTGTTCGAGATTTGTTCGCAAATCCCCTTACCGTTGCCTGGTTTTTACTTAGCCGTTGCGAACATTCTGCAAACAAACGTATCATTTTAGCCCACCCCAAAGCGGGTAGCCCCTACGGGGCATAATGGCGTTTGCGGAACTATTTTTTCTATTGGTGGGTAGCCTCTACGAGGCAAGAGGGGAATAGATAAGGCATGTGAAAGAAGAGAAACATGTGATGAACCTTTCATCGTAGTGCGCTACAACTGGCGGTACACGGTGCTGCCGTCTGTTCTGGGCTTTGACAACCGACCTGGGATTGCCCACACGTAACACACGGCATACACTGCATCCGCAACCCCCCCAGCGGGTAGCCCCTACGGGGCATAACGGCGTTTGCGCAACCATTTTTTCTATTGGTGGGTAGCCTCTACGAGGCATTTATTGTTAAATGACCTCGCAACAGATCACAGGACACCGGCACGAAAAAGACGGTTGCCCCGCCAGTGTTTGCGAAACGCAATAACACCCCCTGTAAATACTATCCGTTGGGTATTCCGCATACAAAGCGAGTATCAAATATTAATAAGCCCCATCGGGGCTTCACGACAATAGAAACTAATCGTTATTTGGAAACAATGTCCCGGAGGGACTACCCATCATTAGAAAAGTGTTCCCATTTTGGTTTTGATGCCCCGGAGGGGCTACCTGACCATAGCATCGAAAGTTCCTCATTGAAAACAATGCCCCGCAGGGGCTACCCATCAATTCAATAATGATGATCGTGCGGTAAAACATTATGCAGGAACATCCGGGTGATGTCCATTTCACACGGACGTACCAATAACAACGCAATATGAACGTGTTAATCGGCCGCCGTAACCCCGCCCTGCAACGCATTCGTACCGGGAACCTTGTGAAAAAATCTGGTGCCGGCCTTTACCGCCACCGGAGATCCTTCTGCAAGCAGCACGGATCGCGGGGACTGCTTCGATAAAAAAGAAAACCGGTCGCCGTACACCGCTCCGAAATCCACATCAATGTCATAGGTGTCGACACGGAAAATATTCCAGCGCGGATGCTGCACTTCATATTGGGAGGTGACGAAGGGACTTATCCTGGTGTAGCCCCAGAAATGCTCTGTGAAAAATTCTTCTTCGCTGCCGTCTTTGATGGGTATGGGCGAGGAGTGTGCCTGCACGGTGACCTGGTTCCATCTGTTGTTCTTCTTCCAACTGTAGGCTACTTCCAAACGGCCGGGGGTCTTCAGCCAGTGATGCTTCATTGGCATGGTCTGGTATTTTTCCCCGTAGATACGGTTCGCGACCAATGTCAATGCGTGCCTTGGAACGATCTCTTTGATGAAGACGACGCCTCTTTTGCAGGTCCCGCTGTCGTTGTACCTGACATAAAACCGCAGGTTCACTTCTTCGAAGCTCGTATGACAGGGCACTGAGAAACCCTTTAACCGTGTGTTTTGAAACATGAAGCCGACCAGGCTGAGGTAACAGGTGCCCTGCCACGCATCCAGTTGCGCGCCGGCGGGAACAAAATCCTCCAGTAATGCCGGGTCCACGGCGTAGTTCGCCATGGCCAGCATATTCCATTCAGCGGTTAAAAAGGTCGATGTTTTCATTTAGGCTGCCATACGGGGAGGAATGAATTGATCGTTAACAACATGAAGTTACACCATGACCGCCTGCTGTTAAAGACTGGCTCTCCTGAAGTGACAAGACCGAATACATCCTTTCAAAACATCTGTACACTTGCAAGTCAACTTTTCCCGCGGATCATTCCCTGCATTTCCAGCAGCGTAATATGTACCGCCAGTTCACAGTCATTGCGGATCTTCGACAGGAGGGTGATCGCTGCCATCGCCGGTGTCCCCTGGAACCATTCATTCCGCCAGTGCTCGGGGTCCTTGTGAAGGAACATGCGTTCTATGAGGAAGTCCAGGTCTTTTTTTGAATCCTCACCGGTAACCCTGTTCCTGCACGAATGCAATAAGGTGAGCACGTGCCGGTATAAAGAATCAGATGCATTTCCGGGTATGATCAATCCCCCGGCGGGTGGCATCGCGTCGGGTGACTGCAATTTTAATTGTTCCTGGTGGTGCCGGATGAAGCGCTGCAATGTGTGGTATCGACTGATCACGGTATCCATGCCGGCAACAATGCGGGGAAAGGAGGCGCGGGCCGAATCAATGCTGCGCCGCAGGTTCTCGATGGAGGCAGCCATGGTAACATTCGAATGCTGCAGCGAAGCATCCACCTGCTGGAAATTTTGCACGACATCTTCAGAAGCATTGTTGCATGCTGCCGTCAACACACTTATGCCCACAAAAAAAATCAGTTGGAACAAGAAACGGATCATGATTCAGCGAACGATCGCACAACGCCGTGTTGATCGTTCCATATGAAACTAGTCCATATTCATTAAAAGCAACCGGAAGGCGTCGGTATTTTTCCAGGGGATCAGGTGGCCGGCTCCAAAAAGGGTGTCGCTGCGGATGCGCGCGGCGCGCGTCATCATTTCTATTCCATGCGCCACATTCCCGATGGGCACCCAGTCATCGCGGTCACCATGAATGAAATACACGTGCGCGGTGACCTTTGCAATGAAAGCAAAACCAGGAAATAAATCGTTTTCATTCTATGAAGTTAAACACCAGGCGGCGTTAACAGCCAGGTCTTCAAATCTTATATCAGCTTCTTAAACGCACTTCATATTTATTGCTTAAGAATTGAGCCACCTGCAGCGCAGCTTCATTGAAGTTCGGGTCGGTAAGCTTTCGATACGCGGCGCCTGCTCCAAGCATGAACCTAGTTTTCCATTCCGGGATGGAAGCTTCTACCACGATCCTGTCTTTTTTCACAAAAATATTGGCGCCAAAGTATTTCGATTTCTTCGCAACGATGCACCGGCCTGTCAGCCGCCTGGTCACGAAAAAAGTCATACCGGGAAATTGCGCAGTTAGTTCTTCAAGAATTTGATCGAATGACACCATAATTTCCAATGGTTCCAAAGCATTTACACTTGCAATGCTCCCCTGAATCCCCGGGCGGCATAGTACGACTCGGCGCCATTGTGGTACACAAAAACGGTGTCATAGCGGCGGTCGCAAAACAGTGCCCCGCCCAGCTTTCGGATCTGCGGCGGTGTCTGGATCCAGCTCGATGTCTTCAGGTCAAATTCCCCGAGCTGCTGCAGCTCACGGTATTGTTCTTCGGTCAGCATTTCGATGCCCATGGCCGCTGCCATATCCATGGCGTTATGTTTCGGGGGATGTTGCTTCCTGGACTGCTGCGCTTCGCGGTCGAAGCAGGCGCTCCTGCGGCCCTTCGGCGTCTCTTCCGAGCAGTCATAAAAAACGATGACACCCGTCTTCTTATCATAGCTTACGACATCGGGCTCGCCACCGGATTGTTCCATTTCATTCAGCGACCACAGTTTGCCGGGATGGGCTTCGAGCCTTGCCTGCACGGCATCCCATTCCAGGCCTTTATGGCGGTTGCGGTTTTTCTCGAAACGGGCTTTTAATGTTTTAAGGAGTTCTTTTTGCCGGGCGGGGGATAGTTCCTTTTTAGTGGCTGTCTTGCTCATTTTTAAAAATAGTGATTTTCGGGAAGGAGGTGAAAAATGGAGAATGGTGAATTGAAAATGAAAAATGTAAAATGTAAAATGTAAAATGGAAAATTGGGTGGGCTGCTGTTGCGACATTCTTTCTAGTTCAGGCAGACAATCATCTTAAATTCAACATTCAACATTTTAGGAAGGCTTCGGTTGTAACGCAAAGGACGCTAAGAACGCGAAGGATCGCAAAGTGACCATTCCTATGGTGCAGAATTTCCTTTTTGTCACCCAATGCCAACATTTAAAATTTAGAATTTAAAATTTAAAATTTAAAAGGTCGTTCAACATTCAAAATTGTAAATATTAGTTACGTGTCGGAGTGTCTTGCTTCACGACTTTTAAAAAGATTCCGTCCACGGTAGCGTTCATTCCGAACTGCCCGTCACAATATCCCCGTGTATAAGCTACCGTCGCAAAGGTCCTGTAAAAGGTGACCCTGAATTCACAACTGTCCGAGCCGGGAATTGTGTAGAGAAAGCTGTTGCCAGTTATTTGAACCGTGTCCTGTGGCACTTCTGCCAGGTTCCTTGCCGGATCATTCGTTACGGAAAATATGGAGAATGCCACCCTGTCTTCGCTTATCATTTGGACGTCCAGGTCGCCATGGTACCCTGCCTCGCTGTACTGGTAATGATAGTGGCCGG
>DASUVB010000493.1:0-4654 GCA_036373835.1 Flavisolibacter sp.
GGAGCAATTTAGTGGCGAGTTCGTTGAAGTATTTTTTCCCTTCCGTGGAATCCGTGGGAATACCCGTACCATAGATGCGGGAAAGCACCCGGTAAACATTCCCATCAACAACAGCATGCGGCAGATTGAAGGCAAACGAAGCGATCGCTGCAGCGGTATAGGAACCAACACCCTTCAAAGCGATGATGTCGTCGTAACGCGAAGGGAAGCGGCCATTTAACTCCGTGGAAATATAACGGGCTGTTGCTATAAGGTTGCGGCACCGCGAATAATAACCGAGACCCTCCCACATTTTAAAGATTTCTGCGTCATCCGCCCCTGCAAGGGCATGAATATCCGGGTACGCGGTGGTAAACTTTTCATAATATTTCCATCCCTGCTCCACCCGGGTTTGCTGGAGAATGATCTCGCTGAGCCAGATCTTATAGGGGTCGCGCTCCCCTTTCCAGGGCATCCGGCGGTCATTTTCCCGCTGATCCCAGTCAAGAAGTTCCCGTGTAAAAAGGGCATTTCCCGGCTGGGAAAACCTGTCGGAACCTGCTTTATTGCTGCGTTTGGCCATACCCGGAAAATAGGTCGAAATTAAAATTGTCTACCGTATTGACAATCATTGTATTTTGTATTATTTTGGCTTAAATTACAACCAAAAACAAAGCTATGAGAAAGGCAGATCTCGTTAATTCCATTTCGGAAAAAACCGGTATCCCCAAGGTGGATGTGCTGGTAACACTGGAAAATATGTTCAAGGAGATCAAGGACCAGTTAGCGAAGGGCGAGAACATTTACATCCGTGGATTTGGCAGCTTCATCACGAAAAAGCGGGCAGCCAAAATCGGCAGAAACATCAAGAAAAACATCGCTGTTCATATTCCTGAACACTACATTCCTGCTTTCAAGCCTGCGAAGGAATTCGTTGCAGAGGTGAAAAAAACCGCAGCGGAACAGTAACTTCGGCAAAATTTTCTAGTGAGCCGAGTTCAGTGGATTACGATTGGCATTGCAGTTTTATTAGTCCTTGGAATTTACGCAGCTACACAGCGCCAGCTATTTGGAGAACCCAAACGTGCTGATCATCCTCATGCTTCAGCCCCCGCGGCTCCCGAACTTTCTATTGATACCATCCTGGCCCGTGAGAAATCCGGCCTGACAGCCACACAGGTCACCCGGCTGGAACAGCTGGAACGCGATGCTTCCGGACGCAGCAGTGACTCCTCAAGGATCCATGCCTTTCACCAGCTGGCAAAATTCTGGAGCGACACTGCCCGGGAAATTGCGCCTTATGCCTGGTACACGGCGGAAGCCGCCAGGTTGGAAAATTCAGAAAAATCCCTCACTTTTGCAGCCCGTTTGTTTCTGGCAGCGCTGAAGGACGAACCCGATGCCGACCTGAAACGATGGGAAGCCAGCCAGGCTAAAGACCTGCTGGAGCGTTCTTTGAGAGTGAATCCGCAAAATGATTCCACAAAGGTTTTCCTGGGCGAAGTGTATGTCTACGGTGGTATCGCTATGCCAATGGAAGGTATTGCGATGATCCGTCAGGTAGCTGATGCAGATCCAAAAAACCTGCAGGCACAGTTTGCCCTGGCGGAAGCCAGCCTGGTATCGGGACAGACAGATAAAGCAATTGAAAGATTCCGCCAGATTGCAGCTATTGATCCGTCACAACTGCGGGCTACACTGCGGCTTGGAGAGATTTATGAGCAGCGCGGCGACAAGGCATCTGCGATAGAATGGTACGAAAAAAGCCTGCCTCATACGAACAGGATCGAAGGCCTCAGGGCTGAAGTGGAACGGAGAATCAACCTTTTAAAAACAAATAACTAAATAAAACATTAACGAAGTATGCCTTGTGGTAAAAAAAGAAAGCGTCATAAGATCGCTACGCATAAGCGGAAAAAGAGATTGAGAAAGAATCGTCATAAGAAGAAGAAATAGGTACGGACCGGAAGCTGCGGCTTCCGGTTGTCTTCTGTTGCTGCTTGCATTAACCGTTGCACTTCCCATCAATTTGCTCCTGACACCTCCGGCAGACGGGTACTGGCAAACAGCATTACCATAAGCATACAAAAAGCTTACGTAATGTGAATAAGGAATTGATCATCAACTCTACACCCCAGGGCGTAGATATTGCTTTACTGGAAGATAAAAAGTTGGTTGAGCTTCACAGCGAAAAAAATGATGCGCGCTTTGCCGTCGGGGATCTCTATCTCGGTAAAGTAAAGAAACTGATCCCCGGTCTGAATGCAGCCTTCGTGGATGTGGGTTATGAAAAGGACGCATTCCTGCACTATACCGACCTGAGTCCTTATGCGCGCTCGCTCCTGAAATTCACCCAGATGGCCATCAACGACAAAAGTCCCGAAGGCCTTGATTTCTCCCAGTTTACGGTTGAGCCGGAGATCATTAAAACCGGCAAGATCAATGAAGTGCTCGGCGGCAAGCCAAACATCCTTGTGCAGATCCTGAAAGAGCCCATTGCCGCAAAGGGCCCGCGCCTCAGTTGCGAGATCTCTCTCCCGGGCCGCTTCGTGGTGCTGACTCCGTTCAACGATATCGTTGCGGTTTCCAGGAAGATCCATTCCGCCGAAGAAAGAAAAAGACTCCAGCGCATCGTTGAATCTATCAAGGCTAAAAACTTCGGAGTGATCGTTCGCACGGCTGCAGAAGGAAAGAATACCGCTGAACTGCACGAAGACCTGTCTGACCTTACAAAGACCTGGCAGTCGATCCAGGAAAACCTGCGAGGCGCCGTACCCCCCACGAAGATCCTTAGCGAGCAGACAAAGACCACCAGTATCCTGCGTGACCTGCTGAACGAGGATTTCAACCGCATCGTAACCAACGACAAAAATATTTTTACCGAAACAAGGAGCTATATCCAGCGAATCGCACCTGAAAAGGCTGATATTGTTACCTTCCACCAGAATGGCACGCCCATCTTTGACCAGTACTCCATCACCAAGCAGGTAAAATCTTCATTTGGCAAAACCGTGAACCTGAACAGCGGCGCCTATCTTATCATTGAGCATACCGAGGCGCTTCATGTGATCGATGTGAACAGCGGCTACAAAAGCGTCAGCAATAACCAGGAACAGAATGCCCTTGAGACAAACCTGGAAGCTGCAGAGGAAATAGCGAGGCAGTTGCGGCTCCGCGATATAGGCGGCATCATCGTGGTCGACTTCATCGATATGAAGCTGCCCGACAACAAAAAGAAGCTGCTGGAAGCGATGGAACTGAACATGCGGCCCGACCGGGCAAAGCACGCGGTCCTGCCCATTTCCAAGTTCGGCATCATGCAGATCACGCGGCAGCGCATGAAGCCCGAGATGAATATCAATACGCAGGAAGTTTGTCCCACCTGCAACGGCACCGGGAAGATCGCATCCACGCTGATCCTCGAGGATGAGATTGAAAAGAACCTGAACTACCTCTTCACACACAAGCACAGGAACCTGACGCTGGTCGTTCACCCGATCGTTTTTGCGTATCTCACCAAGGGCTGGTTATGGAGCCGCTCTGCGAAGTGGAACCGGAAATACAACCAGAAGATCATTGTAAAGGCAGACACCAGCTACCACCTAACCGAATTCCGCTTTTTCGACCGGAACGGAGAAGAAATAAAAATGTAACCCCGCAGGAGCGGGGGTTTTTTTTAGTTGCGGTCACGCGAACCGAGGAAGATCAGAATATACTGCACCAGCGTAACCACTGCTGCGAGGGCTGCCACCACGTAAGTCATTGCTGCCCAGGTAAGGGCGTTCTTGGCCTTGGGGTATTCCTCTGTATTGGTGACGTTCGTGTGCTGCAGCCAGGCCAGGGCCCGCCTGCTGGCATCGAATTCCACCGGCAGCGTCACCAGCGAAAAGATCACGGTGATCGCGAAGAGAATGATGCCCACCAGCAACAACGTAGGATTTCCCGAACTGGCCATAAAGATCCCGATCAGCAGGATCCAGTTCACTATGGTTGAGCTGATCTGGACCGCGGGCACCAGCTTGCTCCTAAGGTTCAGCCAGGCGTATGAGGTGGCATGCTGAACGGCGTGGCCGGTCTCATGGGCCGCTACCGCGGCCGCCGCGACGCTATAATTATTATATACGTCCGGGCTCAGATTAATAGTTTTTGTAATGGGATTATAGTGATCAGAGAGGAAGCCCTCCACAGAAACGACCTTAACGTCATAAATCCTTTCTTCCCGGAGCATCTTTTCGGCCACCTCCTTACCGGTGAGCCTGCTGGCCAGGGGAATCTTGCTGAAAGCGGCGAACCTGCTTTTCAGGATCATGGATACCACCATGCTGATACCCACGAAGACTATGGATACTAAAAATACCGACGATGTTATCATTTTTCTTTTGTTTTAATTGCCTCAAATCTGTAGCCAAACGCGATCTCTGCCAGTATGCAACGTGTCCCGGATCAGTTTGTCAGATTACCATCAAATTTAAGCGAACTGCTGACACTTTAGCAGCGCCGCCCGTGCAGACCACCGTCAGGCGGCTCTCTTATGACTATTTGACTATCAGATAGTTATGAACAGATTTTTGTTAATGTTTTTTTCATAAAATCCCGCAAAAGTTATTCACAGCGCCAAAAAATAATTTTGTAATGTGGGGCAGATTTGTAATTTAGTGTCAGAATTTAATGGGTT
>DASUVB010000494.1:0-2737 GCA_036373835.1 Flavisolibacter sp.
CGGCATGCACTTCCATGTCCACGTTGTACAGCGTAAAGAGGCTGCACAGCTCATAGGCGATCTCGATGCTCTTTGCCACTTCCACCAGCATTCTTTCCTTGATGGAATACTGCTGGCGCGTTTTTTCGTTATGAATGAACATGAACCCGCCATGGCCTTCGCGCAGGAAGACAATGACTGTGGCAAATTCGGTCTCCTGTCCCTTCACCTGCGAATCAGTGCCGATACAGACCTTTAAGCGGTAACCGGCCGTAGTTTCCCGTTTGATGGCATTCTCCACTGCCTTGTAAATGGGAAGTGTCAGCGGTTCTCCATTGAATTTTCTCCAACGCATAAGAAAAGAGGTTTTTCCAAGTTACGGAAAAACCTCTGAGTTACCAACGGGCACGGATTATGAGAAAGTTAATGCTATTGCTTTATGAACTTTTCGGTGTAACGGTTTTGGTTGTTTGTAAATACGATAAGATACATTCCGCTGCTGATGTTTGACGCAGGAATGGAATTCATGCCCTGCACCAGCCTTCCACGCGCAACCAGGCGGCCGTTATAATCGGTGACCACGTAGTCAAATCCTTCTGGCGCATGAACAGAAATCGAATTGCGGATGATGTTCGCATCCAGGCGCGGGCGTTTCTCCGATCCGGGTGCACGCAGCGCCAGGGTATTGGAATAGTAGGGACGTCCGTTGTCCAGCACCACCAGGAGCCTGTAAAACAGCGTTCCGCTTTCATAGGGAACATAGCTGAAGGAACGGGCGTCTGCAGTGGGTGCATGAACCGTGCGGAAGTTGATGCCATCCGTAGACACTTCAAGCGTCTGCGAGATGACCATTTCATCGGCATCTACCAGCCAGTTGAGCTGGTGCCTGTTTTCATTGGTGGTGCCTTTCAGCTCAAGTTGGTGCAACGGCAGTGCTGTAAAGGGGCTATAGGTACCCGTCAGGGTATAAGAACCGAGGCTGGCGTATTCGGGCGCATAGATATTGCCAACGCCCTTTATCCTGAGATAATAAGTCCCCTGGCTGAGCGCAGTATCCTTGATAACGCTCATCACATCCTGCGGGTTGAACGTGGCCACAACATTGTTGGAGCTGGTCATCAGTTCCACCTGCAGGTCCACATTGGACCCTACGTCACCATTGCTGATGCCAAAGGGCAGCACTTCCAGGTGGAAGTAGCCATTAACCGGCATGATGAACTTAAAGACGTCATAATCGGTAGCTTTTTCAATAACGCCGCTCTTCTGGAACATGTTTCCCACGAAGGACGCCAGCGTGGATCCGCCCGCGTTGTTGGCATGGTCATCCGAACGGTAGCCGAAGCCATTCGAGTTCGATGTGATGATTCCCAGGTCATCCTGGAAGTTGGTACAGCCGTACGGGTTGGCGCCGTTGTTCCACAGCGTCATGTTCCGGTAGTAGCCGACACCCATAATGGGGGCCCAGGCTGTTGTACCGCTTCCCACACCAGAGTGGTACTCGGACGTCTTTACGCAATTCTCGTTATAAGCCGACTGGTGTCGAAGCCCGAGCGTGTGCCCGGCTTCGTGCGACGTCGCTTCTGCAATGAATTTTGTGTTGTTGTTCAACAGGGCCGAGAAGACAAAGCAGGGTGTGTTGTCGCCCCATGAAAATGAATTCAGGTAAGCCACACCGCCCACGTTGCCGTACCAGCTCGAGGTGATGGTGATCAGTACGCGCATCCTTCTGTTGGAAGGTGCCGACAAATATTTTGTTGAATCAGTGGTGATGTTGACATTGAACGGGCGGTAATCTTCCGCAACGCGCTGGTAGATCTCCGTCATCTGCGCCGTGGTGAGATTCGCGCCTTCAATGTTGAGGGGACCGGAATAATTCCAGCTTGTACCCTGCACATAATGCCCGTCAAAGTCCAGGAAGATCGCAGCGCTTGCCGTTGGATAGCTGCTGTAAACCGGAACCTGCCCGATAGCGTCGGCGGAGAAGAGCAGTCCCGCCAACAGGAGTGAATAAATAGTTTTCATAATGCCGTGGATTTGGATTGTTGGATGTTGGTGTTATTCGTTGATTACATCATACAGGTTTGTTTTTTGTAAGTAATAAAGTCCGTTCTCAATGGTCACTTCAAATGCATCTCCGTTACCGAAACTGAGGATCCTGCCGATGTAGCGGAACGTGCCGTCGGCATTCACCGTTTTTGTGAACGTCAGTGTGGCACCCGGGCGGTTGGTACTGCGGATGACCACAGACTGGTGGGTGCTCTCGTTTGCCTTGGAAACAATTTTTCCCTGGAACAGGAATTCATCGGTGATGAACGTGTTCACTGTAGCTCCTGCAGGCTGCGTAAAAAATGCTTCAAGCCTTGAAGTTTTCAGGTTCATTTTGGCAGGAAGATCAGCAAACAGCTTGGGCTTTTTGTAATCCGGCTCACGGAACGGAACCGGCGCCTGTGAAAAGGACTGGAGGCATAGGAACGATGCCAGGACCAGCATAACGGCTTTCAGGGATTTCATGGGATCAGATTTGTGTTAAACAACTGACTGCGCTGGTTAGACGCAATATTGGATTACGCGTGCAAAATTGAAAGAAACGGATTCATTTCAAAGCCTAATGAAAAAAATTTTTGAAAAATAAGGGGATGTACTCATTGCGATCGTAAGTTCCCGATCATATACGTCGTATTAGTACTGGCCGGTGCTGAGCATCACGAGCGTGCAACCGAGAACGGGCTCGATATCATTCTCCTTTGCCATCCGGATC
>DASUVB010000495.1:0-4502 GCA_036373835.1 Flavisolibacter sp.
AAAGAACGCCATGTTCTATAACGGGTTCGGCCGTGGTGATTTCGGCCGCTTCCTGATGGCATCCAGCCTGCTGGCGGTAACTGACACATCACAGTCGCGCGAGGTGGATGAACACATGCCCGATGTGCTGGCATTTATTTATTCCCTGGAGCCACCAGCTTTTCCACATCCCATAGATCGCGACCTTGCGTCAAAGGGACGCATCATCTTCGAAAAAAACTGTTCCAAATGCCACGGCACATATGGTAAGAAGGAAAAGTATCCCAACCTCCTGATTCCCGCATCCATTATTAAAACAGATTCATTCCTGTACAAAAGCAATTATTCCAATTCACAGTTCATTGAATGGTTCAACCGCAGCTGGTTCACCACAGGCGATCATCCCGCACGCCTGGTCCCGTTTGAAGGATACATCGCACCGCCGCTGGATGGCGTGTGGGCAACTGCACCCTACCTGCATAACGGGTCTGTGCCGACCATAGAGGGAGTGCTGAACAGCGCGGCGCGTCCCCGCTACTGGTCGCGCGATTTCAACAATCCCGTGTATGATTACGCAAACCTCGGCTGGGTGCATTCCGAACGCCTCGAGCCAGTGAACACATCGATCTACAATACGGACCTGCCGGGGTATGGCAATTACGGTCATTATTTTGGCGACAAACTCACCGTAACGGAACGCAGGGCTGTGATTGAATATCTCAAAACGCTTTAAGTGACAGTCACAGGTACCAAAGGATATTCCATCATCACTGAATGGCTGGCGACAAAAGGTTTCCGTCCCTTTTCATACCAGGAAGAAACCTGGGAACACATTACCAGGGGCAACAGCGGTCTTGTAAATGCGCCGACGGGCATGGGGAAAACGTTTTCCGTATTTCTGGGGAGCCTGATACAGTTCATCAACGAACATCCGGATACTTTCCGATCAAAATCAAAAAATGGATTGCAGCTCGTGTGGGTCACGCCGCTCCGTGCGCTGGCCAAGGATATCGGGCGGGCCATGGAAGAAGTGATCGCGGGCCTGGGTATGTCATGGAGCGTGGGAATCCGCAATGGCGATACACCTGTCAGTGAACGGCAAAAACAGAAACGGCAGATGCCGGAAGTGCTGATCATCACACCCGAGAGCATGCATTTACTGATGGCCCAAAAGGACTATGCAGCATTATTCACGCATGTGAAGATCGTGGCTGTAGATGAATGGCACGAACTGGTTGGAAGCAAGCGCGGCGTACAGGTGGAACTGGCCATCAGCCGGATCGTTGGAATTCATACTGCACAGAAACGTGAAGGCAGGATGGCGCCCCGGGGCATCAGCATCTGGGGGATCAGTGCTACGATCGGGAACCTGGACCAGGCGATGGACGTACTGTTGTCACCATTAAAATTATACAATGACCCGACAGGAGGTGTGATCGTTCGCGCACGCATGTATAAGCGGATCGAGGTCGAGTCGATCATCCCGGATGAAATTGAAAAATATCCCTGGGCCGGCCACCTGGGCATCAGGCTGGCGCATAAAGTTTTGCCCATCATCCAGGAAAGCAGAACGACGCTGATCTTCATCAACACGCGTGGCATGAGCGAGATGTGGTACCAGGCGTTGCTTACACTCGCACCGGAGCTGTCGGGGGCATTGGCGCTGCACCATGGCAGCATCGAAATGGAATTACGCACCTGGGTGGAAGAAGCGCTTCATGAAGGAAAGCTGAAAGCTGTAGTGTGCACGGCCAGCCTGGACCTTGGCGTTGACTTCAGGCCTGTTGAGACCGTCATCCAGGTGGGAAGTCCCAAGGGCGTCGCGCGGTTTCTCCAGCGTGCCGGGCGCAGTGGCCACAGTCCCGATGAGATCAGCCGCATCTATTTCCTGCCCACGCACTCCCTGGAGCTCGTGGAAGCGGCGGCACTCAAATCCGCCATCGGGGAACAGTTCATTGAAAGCCGTGACCCGCTGCTGCTCTGTTACGATGTACTCGTTCAGTACCTGTGCACGCTCGCCTGCTCGGACGGTTTTACGCCGGACCAGATTTTCCGGGAAGTAACTGCTACGCATTGCTTCACGGAGCTGACAGCAGACGAGTGGAACGACATCCTGTTGTTTATTACGGCCGGCGGAAATGCATTGCAGCAGTACGACGATTTTAAAAAAGTAGAGGTGGAAAACGGCATTTACCGCATCAGGAACAGGCGCATGGCGCTGCGACACAGGCTGCACATCGGGACCATCGTCAGTGATGCGATGCTGAAGGTGAAATTCCTGTCGGGAGGCTATATCGGCATCATTGAAGAATGGTTCGTGTCGCGGCTGGAGCCCGGAGATGCCTTTACGCTCGCCGGCCGACAGCTCGAGCTGGTTATGATCAAGGACATGACGGTGATCGTAAAAAAATCAAACGTAAAAAAATCTGCAGTGCCAAGCTGGATGGGAGGACGACTACCCTTATCGGCAAGCCTTGGCAAGGTGCTGCGCGAAAAATTTGACGAGGCCTCCGCACCCGAACAATCTGCAGATGTTGAAATGCAGGTACTTTCACCACTGTTCCGCCTCCAGCAGCATTTATCAAATGTTCCCGGCGCGAACGAACTGCTGATCGAACAGATCGAAACGGGTGACGGCTTCCATCTTTTTGTGTACCCTTTCGAAGGACGACTGGTGCACGAGGCAATGGCAGCCATCCTCGGGTACCGCATCTCGCGCATTACACCGATCACTTTTTCAATCGCGATGAACGATTACGGTTTTGAGCTGCTGAGCGACCAGCCCATACCGGTGGATGACAGCAACGTATACGAGCTTTTCTCCCCGGACAACCTTATGGATGATATTTACCGCAGTGTCAATGCGACTGAAATGGCGAAAAGAAAGTTCCGGGACATCGGCGTGATCGGCGGCCTCATTTTCCAGGGTTACCCTGGTGAACACAAGAAGGCCCGCCACCTGCAGGCGTCGGCCAGCCTGCTTTTTAGTGTCTTCCATGAGTATGACCCGGACAACCTGCTGATCCGGCAGGCATACCAGGAAGTTTTCGACCAACAGATGGAAGAAGTAAGGCTGCGGGAGATGCTGCAGCGGATCCAGCACGCAAAGATCATCATCACCTACCCCCAGCGGCTGACACCCTTCTGCTTCCCGATCAAAGTGGACAGCATGCGCGAAAACCTGACCTCCGAAAAGCTGGCCGACAGGGTGCGGAGGATGCAGCAGCAGCTCGAACGGGAAAGCAGGTAATTTCTGAAATACCATCGGCTGATTTCTGTACCGGAATTGTACATTCGCCGCGTGGTAGCCCCTGTTCCTCTTGTGATCCGCGATCAAAACCTCTGGCTGACTGCCCAACGTGCCGTGTACTGGGAAAATTCCGGCACCCTCATTGTTTCTGACCTGCATTTCGGCAAGACCGGGCATTTCCGTAAATCCGGCATCCCGGTACCGCAGAAGGTTTACCGTGAGGACCTGCAGCGACTGGTGCTGCTGCTTCATCATTTCAATCCAACGACGTTATTGGTAGTCGGGGACTTTTTTCACAGCGAGGCAAACCCGGAGCTGGACCTTTTCAGGAAGTGGCGGAACGATTTCGCTGACCTTGAAATCTTACTGGTAAGGGGTAATCATGACATCCTGCACGACTCGTGGTACGCCGGCACCGGGATCACGCTGATCGAAAATGAGCTGGCGCAGGCGCCCTTCCTGTTCATGCATGAAAAATGTACTGCACAACCGCAGATGTATACTTTTTGCGGCCATATTCATCCTGGCGTGTACATTGAGGGCCTGGGACGGCAGGCACTCAGATTCCCGTGTTTTTATTTTTCAGAAGATCACTGCGTCCTTCCTGCCTTCAGTAAATTCACCGGTATGGCGCTGGTTACGCCAGAAACAGGAAATAAAGTCTTTGCCATCGTAGAGAATGAACTGATCAGGATTACCTAGAACTCCGGGCGAGCTGGTTATAATCGATAAAGTAGATCAGTTTCAGGGTGAACTCATTTCCGTGGTTCAGGCCGAATACATGGCTGAAATTTTCTCCGAACGTGCGGTGGCTGATGTCCGTTCCGTATGAATCGGCCAGCCAGTTCTTCCATCCGAAGATCAACCTGCTGCCCAGCCGGAAATCCCAGGTGATAAAGGCATCCACGTTGAACAGGTTAAAGTTGTAATCCTGGTCAGGTGCGGGGCCGGTCCTGGGTATATGATCCCCCGTTGCAGATACTGTGAAAAAGCTGCGGTAGTTCACCTTGTTCCAGTAATGTCGTCCACGAAGGTTCAGGTTCATGCGTGGCGTGAAATTGTAAATGCCGGTCAGCACGGCCGTTACCTCCGTATTCTTGCGGTACCCGATCACAGGTTCTCCACCTGGCTCGCGAAAAAATGCATAGCCGATCTGGTTGTCATCATGCTGCCGCGTGACGTCGGTGGACAGCGTGAACCTGTTGCTGAACCGGTAACGCACAGCGCCACCCGTCAGGAAATAATTGCCGTTGGCGATGTCTGAATTGGTATA
>DASUVB010000496.1:0-5139 GCA_036373835.1 Flavisolibacter sp.
CCCTGTTCTCCATAGTCTCCGCACCGTTCCGTTGCTCCGTGGGTATTTCTTCCCAGAATCCCATGCGTCCGAATTTTTCAATACGCTGGTTGATGCGCTCTTCGGGGGTGAGGGATTTCAGCTCCGACAGCACCTGCAGGAGATGGGCTTTCAGGATCTGCGCTGATTCCACGTAATCCCAGTGGGCACCGCCGGCGGGCTCCGGTATGATGCCATCCACCAGGCCAAAACCCTTCATGTGATCCGCGGTCAGCTTGAGCTGTTCGGCAGCCACTTCCTTTTTATCCCAGCTGCGCCACAGGATAGAGGAACAGCTTTCCGGAGAGATGACGGTGTACCAGGTGTTCTCCATCATGTATACGCGGTCGCCCACGCCGATACCCAGCGCGCCGCCCGATGCGCCCTCACCAATGATCACGCAGATCACCGGTACCTTCAGGCGGATCATTTCATAAATATTGCGTGCGATCGCTTCTCCCTGGCCGCGTTCTTCGGCTTCAAGGCCGGGATAGGCGCCGGGAGTATCAATCAGCGTAATGATCGGTTTGTTGAATTTCTCTGCGAGCCGCATCAGGCGCAGTGCCTTCCGGTATCCTTCCGGGTTGGCCATGCCGAAGTTGCGGAGCTGCCGGGTCTTGGTGTTGATGCCTTTCTGCTGGCCAATGATCATGACGGTCTGGCCCTCGAGCATCGCGAATCCGCCCACCATGGCTTTGTCGTCCTTCACATTACGGTCGCCGTACAGCTCCACGAAGTTCGTAGTCATGTTCTGGATGTATTTCAGCGTGTAGGGACGATCCGGGTGCCGGCTCAGCTGCACCTTCTGCCACGAAGTCAGGCTTTGGGTAACCTCCTTCCTGCGGTCGAGGATCTTCGATTCGAGATCGGCAATGGTGGCGGAGTAATCGATCTTCTTGTGCTCCGCCGCATGCTTTAGTTTTTCGATCTCATCTACCAGGTCCTTGATCGGCTTTTCAAAGTCGAGAAACTGTCGGTTTGCATTTGAAGGCATGGCAATAGATTGGCGGTAAAATTAAAGGTTTCTCACCTTCGCACGCCGGATCGCGAAATTCCGCGTCGCACGGCGGAAACTAAGCGATAGCCATCAGGCAATCAGCTTACTGTCGTCATAGGTGCGGCCGTGGTGCGATGTTACCTTGGTGCAAACTGCTACATATGCATATCAGGATACACGATGAGATCACCCTGGGAGCACTGCAGGAGGTGTTCTCCTCATTTTATCCCTACCTGCAGCTCCATTTTTACCGGCACCATCACAAGGTGTATGAACCGTCGGAACCTGCAGATACGCTGGACCCGGCCACCCGCATCGCCGATTTGAAACACGATGTGACGGGCATCATGGAGATCCAGCCGTTCCACCGTGTTGCGGATATTGAGCAGGAATTCCGCAACCACTTCGGGTTGTCGGTGCAGGTGCTGTGGAACCGGAACAATACGTGGGAACAGACAACGGGCACGGATGCCTTCACGCTGAAGGAGCTGAACGAGTTTGCCCGGACCGCTTCGGACGAAACCGTCCTGGAAGAATACGAAGAAGGTTTTGAAGCAGAGGACGACAGGCCGCAGAAATTGCTGTAGCTTTCAGCCGGCAATCTTTTCATCACCACAAAAAGCAACATGATGGCTGATAAAAACAGGAAGATCCCGCCGCCACATCCCGTCATCCCGGAGCCTGATACCCCGGAGATCAAATTCCACGAACCTGACGAAGAACCCATCATCACCCCAGAAGAAGATCCCAACCTGCTGCCGGATGAAGACGAGCCCACGCCCCCGTACGAAGCGCCCCCGGAAGGGGAAGGACCATAATGGAGGAACGAGACGTCAGTCCGGAGACGGGAGCCGGGAGTACCGAGCCCTGAGTTCAGAGACAGGAGCCGGGAGCTTGTTGCTGTTGGTTCGCAAGTTCGCGGTTCGCTGTTCGCGTCCGGTTCATGCTTTTCTGCTAAGAAGTTTTGTAGACACGAGGATGTTTGCTTACGCTCAGGGGTGCTTGTTGAAGGCTCTGGACTGCCGGTTATTTGAAACTCGCAGGTATTTAACCTAAACCTAAACCTTAACCTTAACCTTAACCTTAACCTTAACCTCAATCTTCAAGGCTGATCGGAATCATCTCTCAAATTGAGCGACGTCATACCATTCAGACATGAAGTCGGGTAGCTTGGTATCATCTCCCCATTAGGCTGACCAGGCATCATGAAACAGGAAAATACAGCATCGGATCTGAATAGCCTGAGGAACATCTTCCTCCAGGAATCAAGGCGGCTGCTGGCTGCCCTGGATGCCAATGCCTCCGAACAGATCCCCCAGATCAAGCAACGGCTTCTTGAGATCATCACGCACATCAATGGGTTGAAGGCGAACGGGAAACCGAAATGATGATGTTTGCGGTTCGCGGTTCGCAGTTCGCGGTTCGCGGTTTGCGGTTCGCGGTTCGCAGTTCGCGGTTCGCGGGTATGTTGAGTGCATCAACATTCAAACATTTGGCGGGGCCGGGTTTTTGATCAGATACCACAACGGCATCATATGCCGGCGCTGTTAAACGTACGGATATGACACAAAATATTCAGGGTGAACGCAGGAAACTGTTGCACCAGGTGGAAAAACTGCTGGACCTGCCCATGATCTTCCTCGGTTTCGTGTGGCTGGTACTGATCATTATGGAACTGCTGTATGGCCTGCCGCCGGCACTGGAGTATGTCAGCCTGTTCATATGGGGGCTGTTCGTTTTAAACTTCCTGCTGGAATTCTTCCTGGCTCCGGCGAAAATGCAATACCTGCAAATGCACTGGCTGACCGCGATCTCCCTGCTGGTACCTGCGCTCCGCCTGTTTCGCCTCGTACGTGTCCTGCGCTTATTGCGTGGCGCCCGGCTTATCCGTGTTGTGAGCTCGCTCAACCGCAGCATGAAAAGCCTGGGTGCAGCCATGAAGCGCCGTGGTGTGGCGTATGTGATCGTGCTGGTGATCGTGCTGACGCTCGGCGGCGCCGCGGGAATGTATGCGATCGAAAAAGGCAACCCCGGGTTCGACAGTTATGGAATGTCGCTGTGGTGGACCGCCATGCGCATCATCACCGCGGGCAGTGACTTCTGGCCGGTAACAACGGAAGGTCGCATACTAGCATTTATTCTCGCTGTGTTTGGATACGCGGTTTTCGGTTATGTTACCGCTACGCTCGCCAGCTATTTTATTGGCCGGGACGCGGAAGAAGCAACAGCACCTGTTGCAGGGAGCGCCGAAATTACCGAGCTGAAAAAGATGCTGTCCACACTGTCCGGGCAAATCAGGCAGATCAATGAACGGCAACAAACGGGAAATGATGGAAGAGACCTTTCGGATCCCTGACCCGGCGATAGCGGTCACCCCTTCATTCTCCAGTATATTCGGACCAAAATTTCCGCTTGAACATATTTCAGAAAATAACAGATATACGCGCATCGTCCGACCCGCTGCGTGCCATTGAAAGCATTACCGAAGGCGTATCCATCCGGGGGTACAATATGTGGCTGCTGTTCTGTTCAGCCGTGCTGGCATCCATCGGCCTGGATACAGGTTCTTCGGCGGTGATCATCGGGGCGATGCTGATATCCCCGCTGATGTCACCAATTCTCGGCGTGGGGCTTTCTCTGGGTACGCACGACCGCAACCTGCTGCTTCGATCTCTGAAAAACCTGGTGGCGGCCATCGCGCTCAGTCTAATTGCATCATACCTGTACTTTTCCGTATCACCGTTTGCATACCCCAATGCGGAACTGCAGGCGCGTACCTACCCAACACTGCTCGATATCCTTGTAGCGCTTTTCGGTGGTATTGCAGGTATTGTTTCGGTATCGAGGTCAGGGACATCCATCGCACTGCCCGGTGTCGCAATCGCCACGGCGCTGATGCCCCCGTTATGCACCGCAGGTTATGGACTGGCCACGCAGCGGTGGATGTATTTCGGCGGGGCTTTCTACCTGTTCTTCATCAACGCGGTGTTTATCAGCCTGGCAACTTTTCTCATCGTCAAGTACCTGCACTTTCCGCAGAAGCCATTTGCATCACGTTTCCAGAGGCATTCCTACACGATCATTTTTTCAGTGATCGTGGTGATGGTGACCATACCGAGCATTTATTTCCTGTACACAGTGTATGAGCGGGAGCTTACAAAAAGAAAGCTGAATGACCTGGTGTTCCTGCCGATCGCCCACCAGGGCAACGAGATCCTGAAATGGGAGCTGGAGGATAAAGACTCAACGGTGTGGGTGAAGGTGTATCATTCGGGACGGCCGCTGGGCGACAGCATCCGCAGTCACATCCACCAGAACCTGGCAGCACACAGGATGAACCGGTACGAACTGAAGTTGCTCCGCGTAAACCTGACACGCGAAGAAGTGAATGAACTGAGCTCAGACATTTCGAGGCAGATGTTCCAGCAACTGCAGCTTGAGCTGCTTGCGCGGGAAGCCGGCAACAAGCCGGATACGTTATCCTACACCGCGCTGGCACAGGAGGTCCGCGCCGCTTTCCCGTTCGTCGACACCGTATATCACGGATGGATGACGGTCCCGGACACGCTCAACCGCGTGGACACGCTGCCCATCGTATTTTACCGGGCAGCGGAAACGTCGCAGGTGCAGGACAGTCTTTTATACCGTTACCTCAAAGTAAGGCTGCGGAATGATACCGTGGTGATGATGCGGCAGGCTGCTACTCCCTAGCCTGCTTTTCCTCCTGCGTGGGAACTACGTAAACCATCTGCGTCGGATAGGCGAACTGGATGCCTGATTGTTCGAAACGGCGGAACAATTCCAGGTTGACGCGCTGCTGCACGTCCATAAACGTATTGTATTCAGGTGAAAGCACGAAATAGACAGCTTCGAAATCAAGGCTGGAGGCGCCGAACGTTTTGAAATGAGCACGGTCGAAACGTGTATCCGGCAAATCTTCAATAACGGTGCGTATCATTGCCGGGATCTGTTCCAGCGTGGGAGCGGGGGTCTGGTACACGACACCGAGTGAGAACTGCACCCTGCGTTCCGTCATTCTTTTAAAATTGTGGACGCGTGAATTGGTAAGGTCCGTGTTGGAGCAGACCAGCTGTTCGCCGCTGAGCGCCCGCAGGCGCGTGGTC
>DASUVB010000497.1:0-2635 GCA_036373835.1 Flavisolibacter sp.
GGCCTGCCGTTAAGTTCATGGCCTGACCGTACGTGATTCACCCACGAATCAATGTTCATCAACGTTGTGGCAGCGATATTCAGCAGTGCCTCCTTCGTGGCAAATGCCTGGTGCGGCGTGACCAGCACATTATCAAACGCCAGCAATTTCTCAAGCAGCGGATCTCCTGGTCGTTTCCTGCGTGCGATATGATAAAACTGCTCCCGTTCTCTTTCATACCCGTCCATGCCAAAATACCCGATATGACCATTTTCCAGGTATTTGACAACGTCAGCGGTATTGACGATGCCGCCATGTGCAATATTGATGATCATGACCCCCCGTTTCATCGTTTCGATGAGCGGCGCCGAAATCATGTGCTTCGTGTTTATGCCGTACGGCACATGAATGGAAATAATATCACTGGCACTGCACAGGGTTTGTAAAGGCACATACTGCACATCATATTTTTCGGTCAGCCCGCGGTCCGGGTTGATGTCGTAAGCCAGCACCTCGCACCCAAATCCATGCATGATCTTTGCGAGTATGCTGCCCGTCCTTCCGGTACCGATGACACCCACGGTTTTCCGGTGCAGATCAAAACCCACCAGTTGGTCCAGCTGGTAGTCGTGCTGCCGCATATGTTCATGTGCATGTACCAATTGCCTGTTGAGCGCAAGCATCAGCGCTACCGCGTGCTCTGCGACGGAATACGGCGAATACTCCGGCACATTTGACACCTGGATACTATGGGAAGCCGCGGCCCGCAGGTCCACATTGTCTGCGCCCGAGGCGCGCAATGCAATGAAACGAACGCCACCCTGCTTTAACTGTTCAATCACCGGCGACGATGCGTCATCGGCCGGACCAATGGAAATAATCTCGTATCCTTTTGCCTTTGCTGCGGTGGACGCATCGAGCAAAGAACGCTCAAACCTGATCCGGTATGGACATTTGCATGCTTCTGTGAACCAGTGTTTCTCAAAATGTCCGGCGCTGTAAAAAAGTATTTTCATGTTCCAGCATTTAATAAAGTAATTACGTCCGCCTTCATATTTTTCTTCTCTGCAAACACAATGTTTTCAATACCCTTCACGAGGGCATCGGGGGTAAAGGATATGCTGCTGATCCCCCTCTGTACAAGGAACCTTGCAAACTCGGGGTAATCGCTGGGTGCCTGGCCGCACAGTCCAACAGGTCTTCCTGCAGCCCTGGCATTTTCGATCATCATGCTGATCATTTTCTTCGCTGCCTCGTTCTGCTCGCTGAACAGTTCACTGATGATGGCTGAATCGCGGTCTATCCCCAGCGTGAGCTGTGTAAGGTCATTGGACCCTATGGAAAACCCGTCAAACAGGTCGGCGAAACGTGATGCAAGCAGTACGTTGGATGGAATTTCCGCCATCATATAGAATTCCAGCCCCCTGTCTGAGCTGCGGTCCAGTCCGTGCAACCGCATTTCTTCAATTACCTTTTCCGCTTCGCCAACGGTGCGGCAGAAGGGAATCATGATCTTTACATTAGTCAAACCCATTTGCTGCCGGACGCGCCTGATCGCGGCACACTCGAGTGCAAACCCCTCGCGGTATAACGGGTGGTAATAGCGCGACGCTCCCCTGAAGCCCAGCATCGGGTTTTCTTCCTTTGGCTCAAACGAAGCGCCGCCGACGAGGTTTGCATATTCATTTGTTTTAAAATCACTCATCCGCACGATGACATCCTTGGGGTAAAACGCAGCAGCGATCGTGGCAATTCCCTGTGCGAGCTTCTCTGTAAAATATTGCTTCTTGTCCGCGTAATGGTGGGTGATGACGCTGATCTGCTCCTTCACAGCTTCATCGGCAAGCGTGTCAAATTTCACAAGTGCCATCGGGTGCACTTTCACGAAATGGGTAATGATGAATTCCAGCCGCATCAATCCCACACCATCGCAGGGATAGAATGAGTACCGGAATGCTTTTTCAGGGTCGCCGATAATGAGCATCACCTTGGTGCGTTTGGGCAGAACGGTGTTCGAAAAATCTGTTTCGTGAACCGCAAAAGGAACCTTGCCCTCGTATACGCGACCGGTCTTTCCCTCGCAGCAGGATACCGTGATCATATCGCCATCGCGGATAACACTTGTCGCATCTCCGCAACCAACGATCGCAGGAACACCCAGTTCGCGCGCTACGATAGAGGCATGGCTCGTGCGACCGCCCTTGTTTGTAATGATCGCGCGGGCATCTTTAAGGACGGGATCCCAGTCGGGACTGGTAAGGTCTGTTACCACAATGTCCCCTTCCTGCAGGGAAGCGCCTTCCGCGGCAGATTGAAGGATCCGCGCCCTGCCATGTGATGCCTTGTTGCCGATGGCCTGCCCGGTCGTCAGCACATTGCCGCCCGCCTGCATGCGGAATTCCGAGATCATGTGCGGATTGCGTGCGAACTGCACCGTCTCCGGCCGTGCCTGGATAATAAATATCTCCCCGGTTTCGCCATCCCGCGCCCATTCAATATCCATCGGCTTTCCATAATGCTCCTCGATAACCTGGCACCAACGCGCCAGTTGCAGGATCTCTTCATCCGACAGCACGAACTGTTCCTGCTTTGCCGCAGGTGTTTCCGTATTCGTGACCGGCACCGGCGCACCGGGCTCGGAATAGATCATCGTCAG
>DASUVB010000498.1:0-13476 GCA_036373835.1 Flavisolibacter sp.
GCTGCATCAGTGGTGTTTCTGCGGTTTTCTGCCTGCTCATGGTGGTGCGACAAAAATAGAGGTGGAGGGGTGAATAAAGCCGGGATTTTATCCACGTTAGCCTGTGGGCAATTACTTTTGCACCTCGCCAAAAATGCGTAAGGATGACGCGAAAGCTGTCCACGAAGGAATTAAACAGGAAAACCCCCGAGGAATTCAGGCAGTCTGAAAAGATGCCGGTGGTGGTAGTGCTCGAGAATGTTCGAAGTGCATACAACGTGGGCAGTGTTTTCCGCACGGCGGATGCCTTCCTGCTGGAAGCGATCTATCTCTGTGGTTACACCGCGTTCCCGCCACACAAAGAGATCCGCAAGACCGCCCTCGGGGCCGAGGATACCGTAACATGGAAGCATTTCCGGCATATCAGGGAGGCACTGGATGAACTGAAAAGCCAGTCGTACCGGCTTTTTGCGGTGGAGCAGGCGGAGAACAGCATCCCCCTGAACAGGCTTCCTTTCGGAATTACCGACCGTGTAGCCGTTATCTTCGGGAACGAAGTAACGGGCGTGGAGCAGGAAACCATCGCACAAACGGAGGGATGTATCGAGGTCCCGCAGCTGGGCATGAAGCATTCGCTGAACATTGCCGTAGCTGCAGGCGTCGTCTTGTGGGAGCTGGTTAAAGAACGCATTCCGGGTCCTGGTTCCAGCAATACGCCGGGTGCAATTAAACAAAGCTGATGACGCCTGTAAAAAATTACCTGTCGCTGATCAAGTTCTCGCATACCATCTTCGCGATGCCCTTCGCGCTGATCGGCTTTTTTCTCGCAGCACATGAAGCCATAGGTGAACAGGTTGCTGGTGGATTTGACGACTACCAGCCTGCGCGCTGGAATGCTGATCCTGAACAGGCGAACCCGTTATGGCAGACATTTATTTTAGTGATCCTGTGCATGGTATTTGCGCGGAGCGCAGCGATGGCGTTCAACCGTTACCTCGACCGCCGTTACGACGCCCTGAACCCGAGGACCGCCGTGCGCGAGATCCCCAGGGGCATCATCAGCCCGGGAAATGCACTGCTATTCACGATCATTTCCTGCATCCTGTTCGTGGCAGCGTGCTACTTCATCAACCGCATCTGCCTGTACCTGTCACCCGTGGCCCTGGCGGTTGTGCTGGGCTACAGCTATACCAAGCGTTTCACCCCGTTGTGCCATCTCATCCTGGGCCTGGGTCTTTCGCTGGCGCCCGTGGGTGCGTACCTGGCGGTTACCGGCGTGTTTCACTGGATACCGGTGCTGTTTGGCATTGCCGTACTGCTGTGGGTGAGCGGCTTTGATATCATCTATGCCTTGCAGGATGTGGAGTTCGACGCATCCCAGCAACTGTATTCGATGCCGGTTTGGGTCGGGAAGCGAAGAGCGCTGCGCATTTCCGAACTGCTGCACGTACTCAGCGCGCTGGCCGTGATCGCTGCGGGGATACTGGGAGAATTCGGATGGTTATATTGGGTGGGTGTTCTGGTTTTTACAGGCTGTTTGCTATACCAGCACCTGATTGTAAAGCCGGACGACCTTCGGCGGGTGAACCTCGCTTTCATGACGACGAATGGGATCGCCAGCGTAGTATTTGCCATCTTTGTCATTGTGGATCTTTTCCTGGACCTTCCACCATTATTTTAAATTACCGGCGTGAGCAGAATCATGGCGATCGATTATGGAGCAAAGAGAACGGGCCTGGCCGTGTCAGATCCGCTGAAGATCATCGCCACGGGGCTAACGACAGTGCAGACATCTGCCCTGATGACTTTCCTGAAAGATTATTTCCGGGCAGAACAGGTAGAGCGCGTGATCATTGGCATGCCGGCGAACTGGGATGATTCCGATACCCACGCCACGCCGCTCGTGAAGAAGTTCATTGCAGACTTTCAAAAACAATTTCCTTCGATACCCGTCGTTGAAGTTGATGAAAGGTTCACCTCGAAAATGGCGACGCGTGCCATGGTGGAAATGGGAATGAAGAAGAAACAGCGGCGCGATAAAAAACTGGTAGATGAGATCGCAGCGACCATCATGCTGCAGGAATATATGCAGCGCCTTTGATGCGCAGGTACTAAATTTGCGACTTACGTATACGAAAGCAGCGTGATATGATTCTTCCCATTGTAGCATATGGTCACCCGATCCTGAGAAAAGTTGCCGCAGAAGTGCAGGAGGGAGATCCGTCACTTCAGAAGCTGATCGAGGATATGTGGGAAACCATGTATGTGTCAAATGGCGTAGGCCTCGCGGCGCCCCAGGTGAACCGCGACCTCCGGCTGTTCGTGATGGACAGCGCGCAGATATTCGCCAATATGGATGATGAAGAAAAAAAGGAAGCCGGCTACCCCGACGCACCCGGTATCAAGCAGGCATTTATCAACCCGCGCGTCGTGGAGGAGCATGGAGATGACTGGGCATATAATGAAGGCTGCCTGAGTATCCCGAAGATCCGGGAAGACGTGTACCGTGCAGAAGAAGTTACGATCACCTACCAGGACGACCAGTTCCGGCAGCATACAAAAACTTTCACCGGGATCACCGCGCGCATCATCCTCCATGAATACGATCACATTGAAGGCCGCCTGTTTATTGATTATTTGTCGCCGCTGAAACGGAAACTGATGAAGCGCAAGTTGGAAGATATTTCCCGCGGCAACGTCAAAGTGGACTACAAAATGTTGTTCGTTAAGTAAATCACCTTAGAAGTTTTACTGTGTTTTTCGAGTAGTACTACAATTGTCACCTACATTAATTAGTTTTTAGCTTTACAAAATCAATTTTTGTCAAACTAAAACTGACCTATGAAAACTGCAGCGCTATTGACAGCGTTGGTGCTTATGAACTGCGTGACAGGTTTTTGCCAGCAAATCCAATCAGTTGCGAATGCTACCGGAGGTTCATTCACCAATAACCTGTACAGCTTTGACTGGAGTGTGGGAGAACTGGCACTCGTGTCGACGGCAACCTCGGCTGACGGGGGCATGGTCCTGACCAATGGCTTTCTGCAACCGGGTCACCGCAACACCAGTACGGATCCCGGCTTTACGGATGACGAGGTGCGCATTACGCCCAACCCGACATTCAACACCATCCAGGTTAACCTATTGACACAACAGCAGGGAAATGTGCGCATCCAGGTGTATGACACACACGGCCGGATGCTGGTGAGTAAATCAGGTGTCAACAATGGCCTGGGCAACATTCATAAAATTGACCTGCTGCCATATGCTGCAGGTACTTATTTCCTGAGAATTACGCTGGATCCATATCCCGGATCGGTTAAAAAATCCGGCTCATATAAAATCGTTAAGTTTTAACCATCCGACAAGAAAAACCAACTGCTATGAAAAAACTTTTATCCGTCCTTCCTGTTTTGTTCCTGGTGCAGTTTGCCATGGCCCAGGTGCCACAGCAGATCAACTACCAGGGTGTGGCCCGAAACTCGGTAGGAAGCATCCTCCCGAACCAGGACATCAAACTGCGGCTGACGATCCGCGACGGCCAGGTCGCGGGTTTATTGCTTTACAGGGAAGTGCGGACCATTCGTACCAATAGCTTCGGCCTGTTCGTAACAGCTATCGGCAGCAGCGGCGCTACCAATGTTACCGGTTCGTTTACCGGCATCAACTGGGGCTCCGGCACCAAGTTCCTGCAGGTGGAAATTGATCCGTCGAACGGGAGTAACTATATTGATATGGGCACGACGCAGCTGCTTAGTGTTCCGTATGCCATTCATGCCGGTACAGCTGCACCAACCGGTAACGCAAGCGGTGATCTGCAGGGAACCTATCCTTCACCGGCGATACGTGATAACGCAGTTACAACGGGAAAGATCGAGGATGGTGCCGTAACAACCAATAAAATCGCGGCAGGCGTTATTCCCACCACGCTGCCACCCTCGGGCAGTGCCACGGGTGACCTTACGGGATTATATCCTGCCCCGGTGATCGCTCCTAATGCAGTGACTTCAGGAAAAATTGCAGATAACGCGGTAACAGGAACAAAGCTCGCTGACGATGCAGTAAGTACATCGAAGATCCAAAGCGGCGCGGTGACCGCAGATAAAATTGCTCCCGGCGTCATCCCGACCTCATTGCCGATCAGCGGCACAGCGGGCGGTGACCTGCAGGGCACTTATCCAAATCCGCAGGTGGCTGATGGAGTAGTGACCAATACAAAACTTGCCGATGATGCCGTCTCGACTTCCAAGATCCAGGACGGATCGGTTACAGATAACAAGCTCGCCCCGGGCGTTATTCCCGCAACATTGCCGCCTTCAGGGGCAGCCTCCGGTGATCTTGCCGGAACATACCCGGCACCGGTAGTCGCCGCCAACGCCATCACGACAACAAAGATTTCTGACGGTGCTGTGTCGGCTTCCAAGCTGCAGGACCAGTCGGTGGTTACCAGTAAGATCGCGGACGGATCGGTAACGGCATCAAAACTGGCTCCCGGCGTAATTCCCACGGCATTGCCCCCAACAGGAGCGGCCAGCGGAGACCTTTCGGGTACTTATCCTGCGCCGATTGTTGCGAACAACGCAATCACAACTGAAAAGGTGATGAACAACGCCATCAGCACACCAAAGATCCAGGACGGTGCGGTAACGGCCTCCAAGATCGCCCCCGGCGTGATACCTACCGCGCTTCCTCCAACAGGTGCAGCAGGCGGTGATCTTTCCGGAACATATCCTGCACCCGTGATCAGCAACAGCGCCATCACCACCGATAAAATTGCAGCAGGTGCGATCACGGCCGATAAAATTGCTCCCGGTGTCATTCCTACATCGGTGCCCGTAAGCGGTACCGCAGGCGGCGACCTTACCGGTACTTATCCGAACCCCGTGATCGCCAATGGTACGGTTAACAACGATAAAATTGCAGATAACGCAGTCAGCACCACGCGCATCCAGGACGGCGCGGTCACTGCTTCAAAAATTGCTCCGGGTGTTATTCCGACAGCATTACCCCCGACAGACACCGCCAGCGGAGACCTGTCCGGTACATACCCGGCACCGGTGATCAGCAACAGTGCCGTAACCACGGATAAGATTGCAGCAGGTGCTATCACGGCCGACAAGATCGCGCCCGGCGTGATCCCGACATCACTTCCTGCATCAGGTGCAGCCGGTGGTGATCTTTCAGGAACTTACCCCAACCCGCAGATCGCAACAGGTGCGGTTGACAATACGAAACTGACTGATGGTGCGGTAACAACCACCAAAATAGCCGACGCCTCGGTAACGGCAACAAAGCTGGCGCCCGGTGTTATCCCCACGGCATTGCCTCCAACAGGAACTGCCAGCGGTGATCTTTCCGGATCATACCCTGCACCTGTGATCAGCAACAGTGCTGTTACTACAGATAAAATCGCAGCAGGTGCTATCACGGCCGATAAGATCGCGCCCGGCGTGATCCCGACATCACTTCCTGCATCAGGTGCAGCCGGTGGTGATCTTTCAGGAACCTACCCGAACCCGCAGATCGCAGCGGGTGCGGTTGACAATACGAAACTTACAGATGGTGCGGTAACAACCACCAAAATAGCAGACGCTTCGGTAACGGCAACAAAGCTGGCGCCGGGTGTTATTCCCACTGCATTGCCTCCAACAGGAACCGCCAGTGGTGATCTTTCCGGAACATATCCTGCACCTGTGATCAGCAACAGTGCCGTAACTACAGATAAGATCGCAGCCGGCGCTATCACGGCCGACAAGATCGCACCCGGCGTGATCCCGACATCACTTCCTGCATCAGGTGCAGCCGGTGGTGATCTTTCAGGAACCTACCCGAACCCGCAGATCGCAGCGGGTGCGGTTGACAATACGAAACTTACTGATGGAGCCGTAACAACCACGAAGATGGCAGACGGTTCTGTCACGGCCTCCAAGCTGGCCGCTGGTGTAATACCGACGGCGTTGCCGCCAACCGGCACTGCAGGGGGTGACCTTACCGGTACGTACCCCGCACCAACCGTAGCAGCAGGCGCGATCACATCAACCAAGATCGCGGCAGGAGCGGTGACCAACACGAAGATCGCAGACAACGCTGTCGGCACATCCAAAGTGCAGGACAGCTCCATTACGGCAGCCAAGCTGGCTCCGGGCCTGCTTTCCGGCGGTGTGCTCGGCGGACAGGCAGGTGGCGATCTTTCCGGCAGCTACCCGAATCCATCCATTGCATCGGGTGCTGTAACGAGCAGCAAGATTGCGAACGGTTCGGTCATCACGCCGAAGATCGCCGACCAGGCTGTGACGAAGAACAAGCTCGCGGATCTTTCCGTATCAACAGAAAAGATCCAGGATGGCGCGGTAACAGCCGACAAGATTGCGCCGGGTGTGATACCTACGTCCATTCCTGTATCCGGTACGGCGGGTGGTGACCTGACCGGTACCTATCCCAATCCTGCGATCGCTGCAGGTGCGGTGACAAATACCAAGGTAGCCGACAACGCCGTCAGTACAGCCAAAATCCAGGATGGCGCGGTTACAGCCGAAAAAATTGCGCCGGGTGTGATCCCCACATCGATCCCTGTTTCCGGAACAGCAGGTGGTGATCTTACCGGCACGTATCCAAACCCGACAATCAACGCTGCTGCCGTCACAACAGCAAAAATTGCCGACGAGGCAGTAACATCAAATAAAATTGCGACCGGAACGATCACAGCCGATCGACTGGCCGCAAGCGTTATACCTACTACATTGCCCCCGTCAGGAACAGCTTCCGGTGACCTCACGGGCAGCTATCCTTCACCGGTGATCGCAGATGGTGTGGTCGGCAGCACGAAAATTGCCGATAACGCTATCGTTACTTCCAAGGTTGCCGATGGAGCAATCACGGCCTCCAAGCTGGCCCCCGGGCTGCTGGGCGGATCAACGCCAACAGGCAACGCAGGTGGTGACCTGGCTGGTACTTATCCCAACCCGCTCATTGCCGCAGGTGCCGTAACCGATACGAAGCTCGCGGATAACGCTGTTACCACCTCGAAGGTGGCAGATGCTTCCATTACGGCCGCCAAGCTGGCACCGGGTGTGATCCCGTCTGCATTACCGCCGACAGGTACAGCTGGTGGCGAACTTTCGGGAACCTACCCCAACCCGGTAATTGCTGCCGGTGTTGTGACAGATACCAAGCTTGCAGATAATGCAGTAACCACCAGCAAAATCACTGATGCTTCCGTGACAGCTGCGAAGCTGGCACCCGGGGTGATCCCGACGGCACTGCCGCCCACAGGAACTGCGGGAGGTGACCTATCGGGTACTTACCCGTCGCCGACGGTAAACGCCATCAAGGGTGTGCCTGTAGGTGCTACGGCTCCCGCATCAGGACAGGTACTCAAATTTAACGGCACACAATGGGCCCCTGCAGCAGACGATGCAGGAAGCTTCTCGCTGCCGTATGCACAGACGCTTACAACAACAGCGCCCGCGTTCTCGGTAACCAACCTGGATACTGCAGCCGCCATCAGCGCTACAAATAATTCATCAGCGCAATCCGTTACCGCCATTGCTGGTAAGATCACGTCCACCAACGGTGGAGAGTTCGCCGCAGCGGTAAAAGGTATCAACAATACCGTATCATCAAATGGTATGGGTATCTGGGGTCATCATGCCGGTCTCGGAAAAGGTGTCTACGGGTTTGCGCAGGACGGAAGTGGTATCTCCGGTAACTCGGGAACCGGTATCGGTGTATTCGGTACGAGTACCGATGGTACTGCCGGATATTTTGATATTGCCAATCCTAACAATTTCGCGGATGCGCTTTTTGCCTACAACAACGGTTACGGAAATGGTGTCGTGGCCATCAGCACGTATAACAATGGCGTACTCGGTATCGCCAACGATCTTGCCGGTGCCGGTGTTTTCGGCGCCAACAACGCTGGTGGTGAAGGTGTTGTCGGTCGTACATACAGCACGGTCGCTTCCGGTGTCATCGGCCGCAACGATGGAACTTATGCAGGGGTAAAGGGCGTTAACGCCAGTGACTTCGGTGTAGGTATGATCGCTGCCGCGAATGTGGATGGCGCTACGGGTGGTACCGCGCTGGTTGCAGAGCTTGAAGGCGCCAACCCGGGTAACCCCGCGGTGTTCAAAGTGAATAATACCAACGTGGCACGGATTGACCATACCGGTAAAGGATATTTTAACGGCGGAACACAGGTCGGCGGTGCCGACGTTGCGGAATATTTCGACGTGGAAGGATCCATCAGCGACTACGAAGCCGGTGATGTCCTGGTCATTTCGCAGACCGCCGACAGGAAAGTGGAACGTTCATCCGGTGCATATTCCACGCTGGTAGCAGGCGTGTATGCCACGAAGCCCGGCCTGATGCTCACAGAAAGAAATGCCGAGCAGGACCAGCTGGACGACATGGTCCCGATGGGTGTGATCGGTGTTATCCCGACCAAGGTGTGTATGGAAGGTGGCGCCATCAAACGTGGTGACCTGATCGTTACATCATCTGTTCCGGGCGTTGCCATGAAAGCCGATCCTGATAAGGTGAAGGTGGGCCAGGTGCTTGGAAAGGCGTTACAGGATTACAATGGTGAAGGCATCGGTAAGATCAATGTACTGGTCAGCGTAAAATAAAAACATGAAAAAACTTCTTGCACATATTGTTGTTACGGGTGCCTTCCTGTTATTTGCGCAGGTCATGCACGCCCAACTGGCGAGCGACCGTCCTATGGCGCAGGTGGTTGGAACACGGCTGAAGCCGAAGACAGGAACAGGGCGAACGTCACCTGCAGTTTTGCCAAGCGAGCAGGCGGTGCCGCAGCAGGCCACAGCAGCAAAAGTGAAGGCGCTGAAGGTGAAGCCAGCCGTCACCCTCACCCCGGAGCAACAGAAGAAAAAGCTTCCCGGGAGCAAAAAGCAAATGCCGGCAGTCCGAAAGCCACGACGGCCATGATCAATAAGGGGTGAATTTTGCAGGACCGTCAGGTCCTGCTTTTTACATATTGCCGCCACCGGTCGATCACCTGCGCCATATCGTCCGGCAGCTCGGTGTCAAAAAATATTTCCTTTCCTGTTGCAGGATGAGTAAAGCCGAGTGTTTTTGCATGCAATGCCTGCCGTGGGCAGACAGCAAAGCAATTCTCAACGAACTGCTTGTACTTGGAAAACACCGTTCCCTTCACGATCTTATCTCCACCATAAAAATCATCGTTGAACAGCGGGTGGCCTATGTGCTTCATGTGGACGCGGATCTGGTGGGTACGGCCGGTTTCCAGCACGCACTCAACCAGCGTCACGTAATTGAAACGTTCCACTACGCGGTAGTGCGTGACCGCGTCCTTCCCGTGATCACCTTCGGGATATGCTTCAAATAATTTGCGGTACCTCAGGTTGCGCCCCACGTGCGCCACGATGGTTCCGGAATCGCGTGCCGGATCACCCCATACAAGCGCCAGGTATTTTCGCTTTACCGTATGGTCGAAGAACTGCCGGGCCAGATGGCGCATGGCGGTATCCGATTTTGCCAGCACCAGCAGGCCACTGGTATTCTTGTCGATCCGGTGCACGAGCCCGAAGCGGGGGAGGACGGTTTCCGAGATCCCAGGGTTCTGTTGCTGCAGGTACCAGGCAACGCCGTTCAGCAGGGTTCCACTGTAATTGCCGCTGCCCGGGTGGACCACCATACCCGCCGGTTTGTTGATCACCAGCAGGTCGTCATCCTCGAACACAATGTTCAGGTCCATCTTTTCAGGTACAACATCGGTCGACTCCGGCGACATATCGGAAAACACCACGATCTGGTCAAAAGGCTTGATCCTGTAATTCTGCTTTACGGGCTTGTTATTTACCAGCACCAGGCCGGCATTGATGGCTTGCTGCAGCTTGTTCCGCGTGGCACCCTCGATACGGTTCATCAGGAACTTATCGATCCGGTACGGCTCCTGTCCCTTGTCAATGGAAAAGGTGAACCGCTCAAACAACTCATCGCTGGCATCCGCCTGTTCCTCTGAATTTCCCGTAATAATTTCTTCGGCCATCCTGCAAAAATAAAGGGCTGTATTTTTGAATTATGGAAAAGAAGGAGGTGGAGTTCACGGACCTGGGCCTGCTGGAGTACAAAGCCGCGTGGGAATACCAGGAACAGCTGCTGGAAGAGAATGTCAGGATCAAGTCGGCTGCACATGGTTCGCCACACCCTGTTGATGTCAGATCACTGCCAACGCGCAATCATCTTCTTTTCGTGGAGCACCCCCCGGTGTACACTCTTGGCAAAAGCGGGAAGATGGAGCACGTGCTGATCAATGAAGAGCAGCGACTGGAAAAAGGGATCGAATTCTACCATACCAACCGCGGTGGCGATATTACTTTCCATGGTCCCGAACAGATCGTTGGTTACCCGATCCTCGACCTGGAAAAATTCTACACCGATATCGGCAGGTACCTGCGCGACCTCGAAGAGGTGATCATCCGGACACTGGAATCCTATAACATCATTGCAGGGCGGTCACCCGGGGAAACGGGTGTCTGGATCGATGCGCAGGACCGGATGCGTGCCCGAAAGATCTGCGCGATGGGCGTGCGTTGCAGCAGGTGGATCACGATGCATGGGTTCGCACTCAACGTAAATACGGACCTGGCATATTTCAATTATATCATTCCGTGTGGCATCCAGCACAAGAAAGTGACATCCATCAGCCATGAGCTGCAGCGGAAGGTAGATATGGATGAAGTAAAGGAGAAACTCAAAGATAATTTCAGCAAGGTGTTCGATGTAACGATCCTGGAGCCCGTTCAGAAATCCTTGGCCAGGTAAAATTTGTTTTTTTCCACCAGCTTGTCGTCGTTATACAGTTCAAAGTGGAACCATCCTGCGTGCATGAAGTTGGCTTTATCCAGGGTCAGCGCCGTCTGGCGTATTGCCTTCAGCTCAAAAAGCATGGTGCCGTTCTCTTCGTAAAACTTAATGTGGTATTTCTTTTTGTCGGCATCTGGCAGGTTGATGAAGACATACCCGTCGCGGTTGGTATAAACATAATACGAAGGAATAAAATCCGGCTTGCGCCCGTTCCTGAGCGTATCCCGTATCTTCTTCATCACGGGATCTACCGTCCTGAAGGTATCCAGCACCGGCTGTTTTGATTCTGTGAACAGGAATGCCCCTTTGTCAAGGTTGATGAAAAGGCGGTAGTACATATGATCATTCGGAGCCTTCAGGTCCGCAAATCCATTTTGTATGGCATTCGGATCGGCAACGCTCATGATCGTGGTGAAATTCCGCAAACTGTCGTGCGAGCGCTGGATGCTGATCTGCTTTGTCAAGGGGTAATTATTCACCCACCCAATAATCACCTTGTTATTCCCAATATGACGGACACTGAATTTCGGCAGGGTATCCTGTGCCACCGCCGGCATTGCTGCCACCAGGAATAAAATCAACAGGGCCGGTACAGAAAATCGGTTCATAGTGACTGTGTTGCAGATCATGCAAATATAATCGGCGCTATTCAACAGGCTCAAATATTAACGTTCCCTTCGGCAGTGAACGGTTTCCCTGCAGCCCGCCACTGTGAATAACCAGCAGGTGACTGTTCCCCGGGAACCATCCAGTCTTTATCATGTCATCAACTGCGCGAAACAATTTCCCGGTATATACAAAGTCCGATGGGATCCCGGTGTGCCGGAACCAGTCGTTCATAAAGGACAGGAGCGCGTCATCGTATTTTGCATACCCGCCGGCGTGATATTCATGCTGTACCTGCAATCGCGTACGTTCCTGTGGGCCGGACAATGCCGTGATGGCATCAGCAAGGCCGTGATTATTTTTTAATACAGATATTGCTACCACCTGGTGTTGAGGACGTGACCCGGCAAGCAGGCCTGCGGCCATCGTCCCTGTTCCCGCGGCACAGATGATGTGCGTCAGGTTGTCTGTTTGCAGCAGGTCCAGGATGGTCGCAGCGCCCTCCATGCCTTTTGGACCATAACCGCCTTCGGGTACGATGTACCAGTGCTGCGCGTCACTAACCAGGTTGAGCGCTGCGGTCATGGGTGAATTTTTGTATTCTTCGCGGGAGATGAAATGGAACTGCATTCCAAACGCGGCTGCCTGCTTCAGCGTGTGGGAAGGGGTTGCCGGCCTTTCACCACGGATAATGCCCACACTTTGCAATCCCTGCAAGTGGCAGGCGGCAGCGGTAGCCACGATGTGGTTGGACCAGGCGCCCCCGAAGGTGACAATACCTTTTTTCCCAGCGGTAACTGCATCAGCCAGGTATTTTTGCAGCTTGAACCATTTGTTGCCGGAGATCACGGGATGGATGAGGTCCAGTCGCAATACGTCGACTGTGGTATGAAATTTTTGATAAAAAGAAAGCCGGTCTGTGCGTACCGGCGCAGTATTAATAACCGTCATGATGAGCCCCGCGGGCGAATTTATTTAATTTCGGCGCTTTAAAAGGGAAAGAATGAGACCTACACTTGTGATTATGGCCGCAGGAATGGCATCGCGGTACGGAAGTATGAAGCAGATCCAGCAGTTTGGCCCTGCAGGGGAAACGATCATGGATTATTCGATTTATGATGCCATTCGTGCAGGATTTGAGAAAGTGGTGTTTGTTATTCGTCGGGATTTTGCAGACGATTTCCGCAACATCTTTGAACCGAAGCTCGAGGGTAAGATCAAAACAGCGTATGTTTTCCAGGAGATGAGCCGCTTTGTGCAGGGGCATAATATTCCTCCGGACCGAGCAAAGCCGTGGGGCACTGCACATGCTATCCTGTGCGCCAGGGACGAAGTACAGGGACCATTCGCTGTCATCAATGCCGATGATTATTACGGCAGCGACAGCTTCCGGAAAGCCCATGATTTCCTGCACGACGATTGCCGGGAAGATGTTTATGCCATCATTGGTTACGAACTTGCCCGTACGCTTTCAGCCCATGGATCGGTCAGCCGCGGGGTGTGTGAAATTGATGAACACGGCAACCTTAAAAGCATCCACGAGCGGGTAAAGATCTACAGGAAGGCCGGCGGCATTGTTTACGAAGAATCCGATGGCAAGACATATCCTGTTCCTGAAGAGGCGAAGGCCTCGATGAACTTCTGGTGTTTTCATCCTTCCGTATTCGCCTATATTGACGAGGGTTTCAGAAACTTCCTGGATGAAAATATTACCAATATCAAGGCTGAATACCTGATACCGTATGTTGCAGATCGGTGGGTCCGCGAGGGCAGGGGAGTCATCCGCGTCATTCCAACTTCGTCCAACTGGTTTGGTGTTACTTACAGGGAAGATGCACCGGTTGTGGAAAAAAGCATCCGCCATCTGGTCAGCAGTGGCGTTTATCCGAGCGGCTTATGGAAGGAGCCGGTGTAATCAGTCGACTTTCACCATGTAAATAAAATCGCTCACCTTCTTTACCTGCTGCGTGCGATCGAGGTTGCGGATGGAAGAAGTAGTGGGAACCTTTACATTCCTGTAGGAGGAGTCGGATTTCTGCAGCG
>DASUVB010000499.1:0-5361 GCA_036373835.1 Flavisolibacter sp.
ATTTTAAATGTTGAACGACTTTCGAAATTTTAAATTTTAGATTTTAAATTTTAAATGATTGCAGTTCGTGACAAGAAGGAGATGTCGCTTCCTGGGAGTTTTCTCTTTGCCTTTGCGTTACCCTTCAGGCCATTCTAAATATTGAATCCTGCATTTTGAAACCGCATTTCCATTTTCAAATTGGATAGCCGACCGATAATCGAACCCCGGCATCTCAATTGCCACACTGTCGAATTGGTTAAATGTCGTATTAGTACGTTCTTTCAAACCGGATACGTAACCCCATTTTCAAATTTTCCCTGTCTGCCGCCAGGCAGGAAATTTTCAAATTCTCAAATTGTCTTAAATTTATATACATCTTAACCAACACTGTTATGAAACCTTATTCACGCCTGCTGATCATGGCACTGCGTGTCATGTTTTTTATTGCCATCATTGCCTACATCTCTGTTACAGTAATTTCCTGGAAAACGGCAACCATTGCTGCTGATGTCTGGGAACAGCTCGGTCTGTCCGCTGCCGATGCTGATCTCAATATCAAAAACAGCTTCCTCAACGGCGGCCTGTATTACTTTGGCGCGAAGCGTGCAAAAGAAGTCGCACCGGGCAGCCGGGTGGGGGTGGTGAACCAGGTGGTGGCGTATTCAAAAAAATATGTTGCCAGCTCCACATTTAAAAAGGAATACACGGATTACCGGGAACGGATGAAGCCTGCACCGCCACAGTTTGAGCGTATGTCGGCGGACGATATCCGGGAACAGGAACGCCAGCGTTTGCAAAAGGCACTGAAGGTGGCAGAGGAAGGACTGAATTCTCCAAACCCCAAGATCAAGAACGGTGCTCCCGCGCGGATCGAAAACCTGAAAAAGGAACTTGCTGCGATCGATCAGCCGGATAATCCCGCGGTGAAACGCCGGCTGGACCAGGAAGAACGCATGTACCAGCAATATATGAAGCAGCACAACGATGCCCTTCAAAAATTCGAGACCCGCTTCCCGGCAGAGATCAATGTGCTGCTGAAGCAGCGCTTGCGGGAGATACTGGATGTAACCGCCGACGTGGACTATGCTGCTGAACTACGCGAGGAACGCGGTAAGAAATTTTTTGTGAACCCCGCATACGAAAAGAAGTCAAAAGGATGGAAGCTTGCCTTCCGCGCAGGCAAAGAAACCACCGACGCCGTGCGAAGCGCCGCCACGCAATGGCTGAACGAACTCAAGTAAAGAAATTTTAAATTCTAAGTTCTAAATTTTTCAATTGCTGTACCTGCCATTGTCAAATTGTCGAATTGTCACATGGCCAAAATGTTGAATTAGCACGTTCCTTCAAACTGGATACGTAACCCCCATTTTCAAATTTTCAAATTCTCAAATTTTCAAATTGCCAAATTAGTGTCCGTGCCCGCTCATCGGGTCTGCGCCGCGTTTAAAGGTGAATTCACTGTGCAGTAAATAGGCTCCGCTTACCACAACCGTATCACCTGTTTTCAGGCCATAGTTGATCTCCGTAAACCCGTTGTCTTCGAGACCCGTAAGAACCATCTGGCTGCGGAACCGGTTCTTCCCGTTCTGGAGCCAGATGGTAGCACCACGGCTGTCGCGGATCACGGCATCAGACGGAACAGATATGGTATTGCGCGCGGCTGTCTCGATCGTAATGTATACGGCCATTCCGGGCCTGAGCTTTCCTTCCCTGTTTGGTAACGTTACGCGCATCAGGTTGATCCGCTGAGCGGGGTCGAGCGCGGGGTTGCTGAATTCAACTTTTCCACTCAATTCGGTTCTTTCACCGGGTATGCGCACAGTGGCCTTTGCTGCCGGAGGTATGAGCGCCATTTGCGTGGTGTACACCTGCGCTTCTGCCCATAGCGTCGACAGGTCAGCCAACTGCAGGACCGTGCCACCTTCCATGGCATAACTGCCTTCCGTCACATTCACGGTCAGGACATAGCCCGATGCAGGACTGTAATAAGTTGTGGTGAGCGGTGCCTGCCGGCGCGTCTCGAGTGTGCGGATCTGCTCAGCAGTCATTCCCCACAGGCGCAGCTTGTTGCGCGCCGCTTCCAGGAGATCTTCAAAGTTGATCACCGATTGTTCCGAAAATACCTGCCTTCGCTGGAGGGCGGCGATGTATTCCTGCTTTGCATTGTTCAGGTCCTCGCTGTAAATTTCGTAAAGAGGCGCACCTTTTCGGATGTAGTCACCCGGAGTTTTTGCATACAGCCTTTCTATCCTGCCCATTACCCTAGCACTGACAGATACCGTGGCTGCTGCATTTACGTTCAGGGTGCCTGTCAGCACCACCTGGCTGGACATCCTGCCCTTGCGTACGGTATCGGTCCTGATGTTGCCCAATTGTACCTGCTGGTCACTCAGTTCAATATCGTCGGTGTTTTTTACCGAACTTTTTTTCACGGGCGTGAGCGGCATGCCGCAGATGGGACATTTACCGGGCTTGTCCGACACAACCTGCGGGTCCATCGAACAGGTGTAAAAAACATCATCCTCCGCCACCTGCTTTTTTCCGGAACACGAAAGCAGCGCCATGACGACAGCTAATATGAATATGGCCTGTTTCATCTGTTATTGACTTTGATGAAAGCCTCGTTGTCAACCAGGAACTGCGCATTCACCGCCACGCTGTCCGAAGGTGACAATCCGCCGGTAACGAGGATATGATTATTTACAACCACGGACGTGCTGATCGCCTGTGCGCGGAATCCATCACCTTCTTTTTTAAACACGATCTGATCCCGGCCCAGTGAAAGCACCGCCTCTTTCGGCAGCCAGTTGCCGGAAAGCGAACGACCCGTGATGTGCGCCGTAACCCGGCTTCCCACCGGCAGCTGCAGCTTCGCATTGTTGAAATACACGCGTGCTGTCATGGTTTTGCTGTCCGCCCTGAATACCGGTTCTACATACGCGATCGTGGACCTGAAATACCGCGCTGGTGCTGATTCCGGCGTGATCCGCACCGGGTCGCCAACACGCACCACTGCCTGCTGTTCCGGGAAAATGTCAAGCAGGATCCATGCCTTCGAGGGATCATATACCGTAAATACTGCCTGGCCTGCCTGCACATAAGTGCCTTCGCGAACAAATAATTCCTGCTGGGCCTGCGTGCCCGGGGTATTCATGTCGCCAGTGGTTTCATTGTTGCCAGGTTGATCCGTTACAAAACCATCATAACGGCTGAAAACGGGGACCGCGAAAATGGTACGCCGTGTCTGCCCAACGGTTCTCACCTGGGCTGGCGACATACCGAGCAGCAACAGGCGGTCCCGCGCCGCATCAATGAGGCTTGTGTTCCCGGGGTCATTCCGCAGCAGGAACAGCAGGTTCTCCTGCGCCGTGAGCAGTTCCGGGCTGTAGATGTCCATGATCCGCTGCCCGCGTGCCACCCGCTGGTAACGGTAGCGGACAAATAATTTTTCAATTCGTCCACTGACCCGGGAAGCGATGGTACCGAACTGGCGTGTATCATATGCCACCGTCCCGGTCACATCCCAGCCTGTTTCTTCTTTTCGACTGAACATGGTGGTCACCGGCACCGAAGAGATCACAAATGCATTGGCAGGCCGCAGGAGCGCCCCAAGTCCTGCATCGTCCACGGCGGCGGAGCCGGTCTCTTTTTTTACCAGGTCCATCCCGCAGATGGGACAGGAGCCGGGTGCATCGCGAATGATCTCCGGGTGCATGGGACACGTGTACACAGCCTTTTCTGCAGTTTCATGCGTGGAGTGAGCCGTGGTTTTCCGTTCGCCGCAGGATGCTGCCAGTAAAAAAACGGTAAAGACAATGATATGGTGTAGCGTTGTTCTCATTATTCACGGATTTCAAGAACCCGTTCGAGTTCCACCTGCAGCACGAGCAGCTGCTGCCACTGGTCAAGATATTCATTCTGCGTCATGTTCAGCGTTTCCCAGGCATCAAACAGCATGAAAAGTTCCTCCGCGTTCTGTTCGTATGCCAGCAGCATCGCTTTATAATTGTTTCGAAGCGCCGGGATAATGTGATGCTCGTATAAGCGCAACTGGCGGGTCTTTGTTGCGATCTCTGTTCTCATGGAAAGTGCCATACCGCGTGCCTCGTTCAGGATCATCTGTTGCCGGTTATTCAGTGCTTCCCGCTGCCATCGGTAACTTTCGATGGCGGCCCTGTTCATCCTCGAAGCCCAAGGCACCATGGGCAGTCGCACCATTCCCATGAGGGTGAACTGCTGCGGCTGACCGCCAAACCCGATCATGTGTTCGAACCTGACGCCGAACTGGGGTCGCAGGTTCTGCCTTTCTGCTTCTGTTCTAAGGTTGATGGTTCGGATCTCCAGTTGCAATGCCCTAACGTCACTTCTTCGCTGCGTGAACAACAGGCTGTCGAAGGTATAGTTGCTGTAATCTTTTGTACGCAATACGGTATCGACTTCAAAAACGATATCCGCATCACGGTTCATCAGGGTATTCAGTGTAATCCGCCGGAGACGGCTTTCGCCCTCAAGCATCACCTTCATATTCTGCACATTCCCCAGGGCAGCCTTTGCCTTATAATATGCGTTGATCTTGTCAAGCCCGTTGCGGTAGCGGATCTCGGCGTTTTTGATCATGAATTCAAGTACTTTCTCGTTCTCCTCCAATACCGCAATTCGCTTTGCGATGATCGCCCATTCCACATAAGCTTTCTTCGCCTGCGCATACAGGTCATTCAATGCTGCTTTTTTTTGTTCTCCTGCGGCCGCCGACATGCTTTCCATGTAAGCTGCGTCCGCGTCCAGCTTTCGCCGGTTCGGGATCATCTGCTGGAAGGATAACATGAAGGAACCCATGCCTTCTTCGCCGTCCGGCATTTTTTTCCATAGCGCGGGATTATAAGGCGTCATAAAGAAGCCGGCGCCAACCTCGGGCGGCATCCAGCTCCTGGCACCCTGTGCGGCTGCGTCCATGGCACGGATCTCTGCATCGTACATCCGGGCGGTGGGGTGCTTCCTTTCAATGCTGTCCAGCAATGCAGCCTGTGGCAGCACCTGCGCTTTGATCTTCCACGAAAAGCCGAATGCCGGAAGCAGAACTACACAAAGCAAAAGATACCTGTTTGCGTTACTCATGAGCCATCTGTTGAATGGTTAGTGTTCCTTTTTTCTTCAATTCACGTTCCCGCACCATTGCATAAAGAACCGGCAATACGATCAGTACAAAAAGGGTGGACGTGATCAGTCCAAAGACAAACGGAATGGCGATCGGTTTCATCACATCACTTCCTGTGCCCGTGGCCAGCAACACGGGCATCAGGCCCAGGATGTCTACCGTCACTGTCATCAGCTTGGGACGCAACCTCAGCACGGCCCCATCGTAGACCGCATCTTCGATAA
>DASUVB010000500.1:0-15333 GCA_036373835.1 Flavisolibacter sp.
TATAAATGGTTCTGTGCGTGGCAGTGCCGGTACTTTTTGAAGGCGGTGCACCGGGTGTCATCCACATGGTGGTCTCACCTTCCCAGGTTCCATCCCACGACGCCATTAGCTTATGTTCCTTGCCGGGAGTCATGTATGCCTGCCAGTTTTTCATCATGGTTTGTTCGTCAGGCATTGCTGCCAGCTTTACTTCGGCCTTGTCTTTGTCTGTGGCAGCCGCTGGTTTCGCTTTTTCTTTCTGCGCGTAGGAGGGAGTTGCAAGGAGGGTGACCGCCGCGCAGAAGGCAATGGTAAGAGATTTCATAAAAAAAGTTTTACTAAATGTACAAAACCGCGCAGGCCCCATAAAATCAATTTTGAACCAAAAAGTGTCCTGTTTGTTGTAATGGGATGAGGTGGATTTTGGGGATAATGTGGGTGTGCCTGTTCAGCAGCGTGCATGCACAGAACAGCGTTGTGGTGACCATCAGGAACGTTGAAAGCAGAAGCGGCGTAGTGCAGGCATGCATTTTCAACAGCGCAGCTTCATTTACGGGTGACTCGGGCACACCGCTGCAGTGCACACAGGCGCCCATTACCGGTAAGGAGGCCCGGGTTCAGTTTAATGGCTTACCGGACGGCCGCTATGCAATTTTTGTTTTTCACGATGCCAATAATAACAGGAAGCTGGATAAGAATTTCATCGGCATACCGACTGAAGGTTATGGCGCATCGCGCAATAACCTCCCCTTTGCCGCGGCCCCTTCTTTCGACGACAATGCCTTTTCGCTGAAAGGAAATATTTCTGCCAGGATCACGATCCGGCTCAGGAACATCTGATCAGCGGTTGCCGCCGCGGTTTCCATCACCGCCACTGCTGTTCCCGCGGCGCCGGCGTGGAGCATCGCCATCCCTTGTTTTGATATTACGGCTGTTGCCCGTACCCACCTGGTCGCGCTGCACCTGCTGGTTGCGCGGATTTCCACTTTGACTGCCTGTTTGGTTGGGCTGGTTGCCCTGTGTTCTGTTTGCCATGTTTTTTTGGAAGGATGCACAAGAATTTTGCCGTTTCCATACAATAGCCGTAAATAAAAAGATGCCGGCCCCGCGGCTGGCATCTTCATTTTGTAAAATCGTGTAGTGTTCCGTACTAAGCTTCTTCCGCGTACATTTCCGTCGGAAGACATACGCATACCAGGTTACGGTCACCATAAGTATTGTTGACACGCGCCACCGCAGGCCAGAATTTTGTTTTCTTCACATAAGGAAGTGGAAACGCCGCCATCTCGCGGGTGTAAGGTTTTTTCCATTCATCGCTGCAAACCATCTGCATGGTATGGGGTGCATGCTTCAACGGGTTGTCCTTGCGGTCCAGCTGGTTTTCTTCGATCATCCGGATTTCCCGGCGGATCGAAAGCAGCGCGTCACAGAAACGGTCCAGCTCGCCCTTATCCTCACTTTCGGTAGGTTCGATCATAATAGTTCCGGGGACGGGAAAGGACATGGTCGGTGCGTGGAAACCGTAATCCATCAGCCGCTTGGCAACATCCTCGGCTTCCACCTCGGCCGAACGCTTGAACGGGCGCAGGTCCACAATGAACTCGTGCGCGCACGCACCATGATGGTTCGTGTATAGAATATCGTATTCGTCCCTGAGCCGGGCCAGCATGTAATTCGCATTCAGAATTGCGTATTCGGTGGCCATTCGTACACCTTCCGCGCCGAGCATCCTGATGTATGCATATGAAATAAGGAGAATGCTGGCGCTGCCGTAGGGCGCAGCAGAAACCGCGTTGCTGCCATTGTTGCTTTGCGATGCCAGTTCCACGTGCCCCGGCAGGAAAGGTGCCAGGTGTTTCCTGACACAGATAGGTCCCATGCCAGGACCGCCACCGCCATGCGGGATAGCAAAGGTCTTATGCAGGTTCAGGTGGCAGACATCAGCACCGATCAAACCGGGAGCGGTAAGTCCCACCTGCGCGTTCATGTTCGCGCCATCCATGTACACCTGCCCCCCATGACTGTGTACGATCTGCGTGATCTCCGTCACGGTCTCTTCGTACACACCATAGGTCGATGGATACGTGATCATGATGCCCGCCAGGTTCGCAGCATGCTGTGCGGCTTTTTCCTTCAGGTCCTGCACATCGATATAGCCGTTTTCCAATGCTTTTACCACGACTACCTTCATACCCACCATCACTGCTGATGCGGGATTGGTGCCATGTGCTGATATGGGGATCAGCATCACATTGCGGTGATGGTCGCCGCGGCTCTCATGATATGCCTTGATGGTGAGCAGTCCCGCATACTCACCCTGCGCACCGCTGTTCGGCTGCAGGCTGCACGCGTCGAATGCTGTAATGCGGCACAAATAGTCCTCCAGTTCCTTTACGATAAAACGGTATCCTTCCGCCTGGTCTGCAGGTGCGAACGGGTGCATTTTCGACCAGTGCGCCCAGCTCAGCGGGATCATTTCCGAAGCGGCATTCAATTTCATCGTGCAGCTTCCCAGCGAGATCATGCTGTGAACCAGGGAAACATCCTTACCCTGCAGCAGGTTGATATAACGCATCATCTGCGTCTCGCTGTGGTGCGAATTGAACACGGGATGTGTCAGGAATTCCGACGTACGTGTCAGCGATGAAGGAATAATATCGAGCTGACCTTCGTGTTCCAGTTCATAGCTGACCGGGTCCGCATCGTTTACAAAAGAATTGATGATGTCAAAAAGATCGCGCGGCGTCGTGGTCTCATCCAGCGAAATGCCGATCTCGTTATTATTGTAATACCTGAAATTAATCTGCTGCTTTTCCGCCTTGGCGCGATAGGGCGCCACGTCGTCCACTTTCACCGCGATCGTATCGAAGAAGTATTCACCGGCAAGCTCGTAGCCACGTTCTTCGAGAGCATTCGCAAGTGTTTGCGTAAGCAGGGCAACACGCTTCGCGATCGTTCTTAAACCGTTTGGCCCGTGAAAAACCGCGTACATGGCGGCCATGTTGGCCAGCAATGCCTGGGCCGTGCAGATATTGGAAGTTGCTTTTTCGCGCTTGATGTGCTGCTCACGCGTTTGCAAAGCCATTCTCAATGCGTGGTTCCCCTGAGCATCGACACTCACGCCGATGATACGGCCGGGAATGTTTCGCTTGAATTCATCCCTTACGGCAAAAAAGGCGGCATGTGGTCCGCCATAACCCATAGGCACCCCGAACCTCTGGGAAGATCCAAGCGCCACATCTGCTCCGAGTTCGCCAGGCGGCGTCAGTAAAGTAAGTGCCAGGAGGTCTGTGGCCATGGCAACATAGCCGCCGGTATCGTGTACAAGATTGATGAACTGCCGGTAGTCCTCGATGGAGCCCTTGTCGTTGGGGTACTGTATGAGCGCACCAAAATAAGTTTCATCGATGCCGGTATTACGGTAGTCGCCGGTCACCACTTCGATGTCGATGGCCTTCGCCCGTGTAAGCACGACGTCGAGGGTTTGGGGGAAAGTGGCTTCATCCACAAAAAATTTCGGCCGCTGCACCACCTGGTTGTCCCTGTTGAGCGTGTGAAAGAACATCGTCATGGCCTCTGCTGCGGCAGTGGCTTCATCCAGCAGCGACGCATTTGCGATCGGCAGGCCTGTCAGGTCGCTGACCATGGTCTGGAAATTCAGCAGGCTTTCCAGCCGGCCCTGCGAGATCTCCGCCTGGTACGGTGTGTATTGCGTGTACCAGCCCGGATTTTCAAAAACATTGCGAAGAATGACCGACGGCGTGATGGTATCGTAGTAACCCTGGCCGATATAGTTTTTGAACAACTTGTTCTTCAGCGAAACTTCCTTCAGGTGGTTCAGGTATTCTGCTTCACTCATTGCGGCAGGAAGGTCCAGTTCCTCCTTCATGCGGATCGCCGGTGGTACCGTACGGTCAACCAGTTCGGCAAGGCTGCCTGCGCCGGTGGTTGATAACATTTCCTGCAACTGGTCTTCATTGGGCCCGATATGGCGACTCTGGAATTCGCGCGACTGCGCATCAAAAAGATTCATAGATTTCTCCTTATACGCCCCTGTTGCGGGACGGCACGCAAAGGTAAGGTCGAAAGCCTTTCAACGATGCTGACTTTCGGCACGCCTATCGCTCCCGGCGCTTTTAAAAAGCTTCAGCACGGCGGGCATTCCATGCGATCCTTCCAGGCCACGAATGAGTTTCCCTTTATGGTTGTACAGCCCGAGGAAAGGCAGGTTCCTGATCATGTAAAACGGCGGCAGCATATAATACAGGTCCCGGCCAACGACCACGAAGTCCAGTTCATGAAGCCTGTTCCTTTTGATAAAGTCATTCATCTGCCACAGCGGCTGCGTCGTGGTCATGATCACCTGTATGTCCCGGAACTGGCCCTTATGTGCGATCAGGCTTTCCGTTTCCTGCTGGCAATGGCTGCATTCGGGGCTGAACAGCATGACCAGCACCGGCCGGTTGGTGGGTATTTTTTCCTTCGTATACATGGTGGTGCTGTCCGCCAACAGCAGGTAGATCGGTGGGAGTGAAGGGTACCTGAGGTAGGCTGCCGTTGTCGTGTCGAGCTGGGCCTGCGCATTCCAGGCGACAAGCAGTGTCAGTATCAGCAAAAACGGTTTCATCATTAAATGTATGGGTTGAACCGCGATCAGAAAAATTTCCCCAGCCGTATGTTGAACAGCTGATCATCACTTGAAACAGAATAGGTCAGCATGGTAAAGACTTTGTTGAAAGGAACTATAATGATGCCGCCGCCATAGCCACTATGCCATTTGCCGGATTCTGTCCCCGGGTGCCATACCCGCCCGTGGTCGTACAGGGCGACCAGGCCGGCCCTTCCGTTCATCAGCCGGCTTCGTACTTCGGGAACCCAACGAAGTTCTTTCTGGTTGTAGAAGACGGTCTTACCCCAGAAACGGAAGCGCAGGTGCCCGCGCAGATTGGCGTTCCCGCCCAGGTGATTTAGCTGGTAGAATTCAGGTTCGCCTTCTACTGTTTCAATGCCGCTCTTTGAAGTAAAGGTAAAATCGCCGAACAAGGGCAAATAAAATACAAGGCCGGAAGAATACCTGGCGAAGGTGCGCCCCGTTTCCTCTAAGTTCATATTATATGAAGCCCGCGCTATGAAATTGATGCCTTTTGTTGGCATAATAAGGTCATTCACGCTCAGGAAACGGTATGTTGCCGCTGCTGACCCGAAGTGTTTCCAGTCAAATGTCGACAGGCCAACCACGCCCGTCGGCTTGGAAACCAGCCTGCCCTCGTGGTTCCAAACCTGGATGCCATCGTATCCCAGGCCGAGCTCCAGGTTATGTCGCCTGCCCAGGTCGCGGTCAATAGCTGTGGAAAAATAGAAGTTCTTCGTGCGGAACTGGTAGTAACGCTTGTCCTGCACATAAGGTGTTTCGTTGCCGGTACCGAAGTAATTGAAGCGCCGTGCCTCATCAAACCCGAACTCCACGCCCAGGTTCCAGGCGCTGAACAGGTGCGGCCGCAGCCATTGCACGTACGGGTGAAATGATTTTTCAATCACGGAATAATTCAGGCCGACGCGCCATTCGGATTCAAATGGTTTTTCCCGCCAGCCGTGGGTCCGCTTCTTATAGGCTATTCCAACAAACACACGATAAAAGGTATTCAACCCAGGCTTGATGCTGAAACCCTTGACGTCGTACTTGAATTTTTCATTAAAAGGATAGATGTACAACGTGTCGTCGAGTCGGATCTTGGTTTCCGCGGAGGCGGAAATACCGCTGTTTTTATTGTCGTAATATTTTGTGCGATTTGTTCCGCCGTGTACATGCGACATGTCCAGCAATGAGTCTTCTCCGGACCCGGCGATAACGCGCACAGTGATGCCGTCATTCACATCTCCTTCAAGTTTGTACACATCATTTCCCCCGAGTCCATACAGCCGGATCTCGCTGGTTTCGTCGTGACGGAATGACCGTGAAAAAAACGGTTCCCCGATAACCTCGCCTTCCTTGTTGATCTTATGTACCCGCAACAGCGTTGTTGAGTCACTCTCGCGTACCACGTGAAATAGTTCTTTTTTCTTGCTGCCTGGTACGTCCACTTTTTTTGAAAGAAAATCGTAGTAGGCAGCCGCATACTGCGGAAGGTCGTTGCGACGGGCTTTCAGTTTTCGGATGGTTTCTTCACCCGAGATGGCAAAGATCTCCGGGGGCATTTTCCTGACACCTGCTTCTATGACTTCGTCAGTCAGGTATTGTTGAAGCGCCATTGCCGAATCGATCCATACCTGCTTCGGCAGGCCATTGGTGAAGCGCCTGTCAATTTCGAGCGCCGGGAAATTGAAGCGGTTGATGTCCCTGATCCGGTCATCGAAGGTCTGCAGCTGCTTCATCCCGGCGATTGATTTCACCAATCTGAACAGCACGCCCTGGAATTTTGCCTGTGTCTGGTCGCGGTCTTTCGGAACCGGGCGGTACAGATCAATGCCGGCGGTGTCGAACTGCGCCCACCGCCAGTTATCAATATGCCTGCCCCAGTCGCCCACCAGCATGTCAAACAGGCGGGTCTTCACATACCAGTGCTGGTCCATCTGGAAGTCGTTGTCGCCCGTGATGTTCTCCACCATTTTATCGCTGCCGTCGATATCTTTTGGAAAGCCGAATGATGGCGTCTGTATGTGCGTTTCATCGGGACGTTCTTCCAGCAGGCAAAGGGCATAGGCGAAAATGTCACTGAAAGCTCCGAGCCCGGGCGATGGCGCCACCACAACCAGCCGGGGATTGGCATGGTAAACGCCCGCTGCATCCGCCATGGAAGGGATGGTCAACGCGGCATAAGGATGATTTGTGGCGATCTGGTCATTTGCGATATCCTCGAGAAAGGAGCCGCGCAATATGGGTGGTAATGCTAATGTATAGCGCTTGTTCACGGTGCGTAATACCCAGCGTCGACCGGCTGCATCTTCTAGGTGCAGTGATTTTGTTTGCCGGCCACCTCCCAATTCCAGTGGCCGCATCCCTCCAAAAGCAGTGTCAATGGAAAGCAGTGGAACCTTCACCGGCGTGGTCCATTCCTGCCGGTAATCTGTTCCCCAAAGAAAGCGCTTCAGTCCCCCCGCTTCATATTCTTTCCCGGCAATAACCGTCCGGCAACACGATTCCGAAGAATCCACGATCCATGTCGTCTGGGTGCGTGCGGGTGCGTACAGGAACAATCCAGCCAGTAAAAAAAGGCAATGAAAACGGCGGTTTTGATACATAATCAGGGTCTCGTACCTGCTTAGGCTAAAAAAATCTTGCCATTTCAATCAGTCCGTTTGCATCCTGATTTCCTTACTTTTGCCGCCTTGTGAGCGTTAACAGGATATATAAATCAATTTTATGGCATCTACAGCAGACATCAGCCGGGGCCTGATCATCAAGCTTGACGGCAGTCTTTACAAGGTTATTGAATTCGGTGAAAATAAAACAGCAAGGGCAGCAGCAAAGGTGTGGGCCAGGCTCGCAGGCGTCGACAATAACCGTACAATTGAAAAAACCTGGAACAGCGGCGATACCATTTTCCCGGTACGGGTTGAGCGCAAGGACTACCAGTACCTGTATAAGGACGAAACCGGGTACAACTTCATGGACAACGAAACGTTTGAGCAGCTCGCGGTCCAGGAAAACCTGATCGATGCTCCCCAGTTCCTGAAAGAGGGGCAGGCAGTATCGGTTTTGATCAACACGGAAACAGAATTGCCGATGAACGTAGAGTTGCCTGACAAGATCGTGATGAAGGTTACATACAGTGAACCCGGAATGAAAGGTGATACCGCTACCCGCACGCTGAAACCTGCAACAGTGGAAACAGGCGCCACGGTGATGGTGCCTTTGTTTGTAAATGAAGGGGAATCCATCAGGATCAATACAAAGACGGGAGAGTATGTAGAGCGTGTAAAGGAGTAATACATCTGAAAATGTTAAGCGCTCCGGCGCTTTTTTCATGTGAGCGCACCCGGCCCGGTCACATTACTACGTACTTCTTTAATTGCTATCTTAGCCGCCTGTTTTAACCAAAACCGAAATAAATTGAAACAAATGGATTTCAAACAGATTCAGGACTTGATCAAGCTGGTCAATGATTCTAATATCGGGGAAGTCAGCATCGAACAGAAAGAATTTAAAATCACCATACGACAAAAAGAAGAACAGATCACGCAGGTAGTATCCGCTACCATGCCTATGCCATCCTATCAGCAATTATCCCAGCCTGCGCCCCAGGCATCACTGCCGCCGGCTTCCGGCCAGGCACCCGCTGCCACCGGGGGCTCCCCGGCGCCCGCAGCACAGCCGGCCGGCAATACCGTTACCATTAAAAGCCCGATGATCGGTACGTTCTACCGCCGCTCAGCACCCGACAAGCCGCTGCTGGTGGATGTTGGTGATGAAGTGACACCGGGAAAGGTTGTCTGCATCATAGAAGCCATGAAGCTGTTTAATGAAATTGAAAGTGAAGTAAAGGGACGTATCGTAAAAGTGCTGGTGGATGATGCATCCCCGGTTGAATACGATCAGCCACTGTTCCTTGTAGAACCTTCTTAGTGTACTTCCAATATTTAATTGTGCACAACGGTGTACAGATCATCGCTAATACAAAACAATGTTCAAGAAGATACTGATTGCCAACCGTGGTGAAATCGCATTACGGGTCATCCGTACTGCCCGTGAAATGGGTATCAAAACGGTTGCTGTTTATTCCACGGCTGACCGCGACAGCCTTCACGTGAAATTCGCAGACGAGGCGGTGTGTATCGGGAAGCCACAGAGCAGTGACTCCTACCTCAATATCCCGCACCTGATGGCTGCTGTAGAGATCACGAATGCCGACGCGGTGCACCCCGGTTATGGGTTCCTTGCAGAAAATGCCAAATTTTCGCAGATCTGCAATGACCACGGGATCAAGTTTATAGGCCCTACCCCGGAAATGATCAATAAAATGGGAGACAAGATCACGGCAAAGGATACCATGATCCGCGCCGGTGTGCCTGTCATCCCGGGCAGCGAAGGCCTGCTCAACAGCCTCGAAGAGGCTAAGGGCCTTGCAAAGGACATGGGCTACCCGGTCATCCTGAAGGCTACAGCCGGTGGTGGCGGTAAGGGCATGCGCATCGTGTGGGAAGACGGGGAGATGGAACGCGCGTATAACACGGCCAAGGCGGAGGCAGGGGCTGCTTTCAAGAACGATGGCATTTACATGGAAAAGTTCGTGGAGGAGCCCAGGCATATAGAAATACAGATCGCAGGAGACCAGTTTGGAACCGTTTGCCACCTGAGCGAGCGCGACTGTTCCATCCAGCGCAGGCACCAGAAACTGGTGGAGGAATCTCCATCGCCCTTCATGACGCCGGAACTTCGGCATAAAATGGGTGAGGCTGCCAAGAAAGCAGCTGCCGCCATCAACTATGAGAGTGTCGGAACCGTGGAATTCCTGGTGGACAAGCACCGCAATTTTTATTTCATGGAAATGAACACCCGTATCCAGGTGGAACACTGCGTTACGGAAGAGGTGATCAACTACGATTTGATCAAGGAACAGATCAAGATCGCGATGGGTGAGAAGATATCCGGGAAAGATTACGAACCACAGCTGCACGCGATCGAATGCCGCATCAACGCGGAAGATCCCTATAATGATTTCAGGCCTTCACCGGGCAGGATCACCGTGCTGCACCAGCCCGGCGGGCATGGTGTCCGGGTGGACAGCCATGTATACGCAGGATATGTGATCCCGCCGTATTACGATTCCATGATCGGCAAGCTGATCACGGTGGCGCAGACAAGAAATGAAGCAATTGATACCATGTACCGGGCGCTCAGCGAGTACGTGATCGAAGGCATCAAGACCACGATCCCGTTCCATCTGCAGCTCATGCAGAATGAAAAATTCAGGTCGGGAGATTTCAACACAAAGTTCCTGGAGTCCTTTAAAATGCAATAAAAAACCCCACCTGGAAAGATGGGGTTGACATTGTCTATTTAATCATCGTCACGATCACGCTTGTTTTTCCAATCCGCTCCATCTGTACGGTGCGGATTTCCTTTTCCTTTCTCCCAGCCGAGGTGCTTGCCGTTGTTGCTTTTGTTCTTCTTTGCTTTCTTATTCTTGTTCTTGTTTTTCTTGTTTCCGTCATTGTCGTTGCCGTCGTCATCTGAGCCTTCGTAGCGCCTGTTGATCTGCTCGATCTTGCGCTGCCTGTCTCTCTCAAGCTGACGGATGGCGCGGTCTTTTTCTTCCTGCGACAGTGTCGGGTTGTTACGGATAGATTCGATCTTGGAATTGTACTCACGGTTTACCTGGTCGATCTGCGCTTCCCTGCTGCCCGAGGTTTCGGTATTTCCGCCGCCCAGGATCACATCACGTCCGCTTTGGCCGCTTTTGTCAGATTTTTTATCGGCTTTCTGACCTCCGCCGAGGATCACCCTGCGCGCCTCGTCCTTGGGACTCTGCGCCTGGACGGCAATCACCGCACCCAGGGCAATAAAAAGAGTAATAATTTTTTTCATAGTATAAATTTTAGTCGCTTATGTATAGAGAAGATGGTGCCAGATGGACCAGCCGTCTCAAAGGTTTTGTTAAACGGGCTCCACTTTATTAGGGTTTTCACATTTGCGTTAAAGGCGTCCCAACGTCTAAGCACGGCAGGGAAGTGCAGGCACTTTTTTTGAAAGCATTTATCAAACTTATTCTCATGAAACATTTCAAGGGTGGGCTGCATTTCCTTGCGGGAGGTGTGGTGGTGTTGCTGCTGCTGGCGCAGTTTGCATTCAGGGATTCAGAATTTGCATTCAAAGATCCAGAAAAGGAAAGCGGTTTGGTGTGGAGAGTCCCGGATATGCCCGAAACCATATCTTTTGCCGGCGAGGCGGCACCGGTAAAACGGTGGGATGTCAGGGAAAAGTTTGAAAAGGAATTTCTCAACATTTACTATAGCCCGGGTAATATCATTTACCTGCTAAAGCTCGCGAACCGCAATTTCCCCGTGATCTCTGAGCGGTTGAAGGCAAACGGGGTTCCCGATGATTTTAAATACCTGTGCATCGCCGAAAGCAACATGCAAAGCTGGGCTGTGTCACGTTCGGGCGCCGTGGGCTACTGGCAGTTCCTGTCCGGGACCGCGCCGGGCTACGGGCTGGAAACGTCGGCTTCCGTGGACGAACGGCAGCATCTTGAGAAATCGACCGATGCTGCCTGCCGGTACCTGAAGCAGGCTTATGCGCGATTCGGGAACTGGACCGCCGCAGCTGCTTCCTATAACTGCGGCATGGGGGGATATGCCAGCCAGGCAGGTTTTCAGCGTACGAATAATTATTACGATTTGAACCTTCCGGAAGAGACCAATAAATACATTTTACGCATCCTATCTTTCAAATATCTCATGGAAAATGCCGACCAGCTCGGTTTCGTCGTCAAGGACGCGGAGAAATATCCCGATATTCCCGTCAGGCACGTGACCGTAACTTCAACCATTCCCGACCTGGCCCAGTTCGCCATCAGCAATGGCACGACCTATAAAATGCTGCGCGTACTGAACCCATGGCTGAAGGGAAAATCGTTGCCGGTTTCAAGAGGAAAAACATACGTGGTTTCGCTTCCTGCAAACCGGTAAACTTTCTTTCATCTGGAATGTTGATGAAATATGATGCCTGATCTGAAGGAGCCGCTATGGTTCCTGGCGGCTACCGCTGTGATTTTTGGAATGGTAACCATCCGATATTTCGTGGTTGCCGGGATCTTTTACCTGGTGTTCTACTCGTGGCGTCCGCAGGTGTGGACCAGCCGCAGGATCAACGATCGTCCGTTTACAAAAAAGCAGTTCAGGACCGAAGTATTGTGGAGCCTCGTGACATCGGTCATTTTCGCGCTGGCCGGTGCGGTGTCGGTCCTGCTGTGGCAACGGGGATCCCTGAGGGTTTACGAAGATGTTGCAAAATACTCATGGTGGTGGCTGCCGGGCAGCATGGTAGTTGCACTGTTGCTGCATGAGACATATTATTACTGGCTGCATCGCTGGATGCACCGTCCCGCGGTGTTCCGCATCGTACATCGTGTGCACCATGCCAGCAGGATCACATCACCCTGGACCGCATTTTCCTTTCACCCGCTGGAAGGCCTGCTGCAGGCAATTTTTTTACCATTGTTGCTGTTAGTGATGCCGATGCACCTGTACGTGGTGCTGTATTACCTTACGCTGATGACGTTCTCCAGCGTGATCAACCACCTGGATGTAGAGATCTATCCCGCCGGCTTTCACCGGCATGTGCCGGGACGATGGCTGATAGGAGCCACGCACCATTCCCTGCATCACACCCAGTTCAGGTATAATTTCGGTTTGTATTTCACCTTCTGGGACCGGTGGGGAAAAACAGAAAGCCCGCTGTTCGGGGAACTGTTCGAAAAGAAAACGCGCAAAGCGCCTGATGCTAATCCTTGATTAACCCGGTTACCAGGCTTTTCCACTGCACCTTCGAAAGTCCCGATACGGCCGTCGCCGCGATGGTCGCGTTGCGTACCTTGTCCACCGTGGATGACGCACCTGTGTTGGGCTTTTCATTGCGGCCATAAACACCTGCGGTCACCCTGCTTCCTTCGCGGCGCACACGGAATGAAGATGTGGCCTCGCTGTCGAAGAAATGGGCCACGTCAGGTTTTGTGTTGGAAGGACTGGTTGCCGGCCGCACCGTAATGACCGTTTCTTCAGCATCCTCCCGGCTGGTTGTTACAACATCCTCCACACGCACCCAGTCATAGCCGTCGCCTGCAACAGTACCCGGCCCCGGGATATCGATCCTTAAATAGTCTCCTTTCTGTATATCCCGGTTCACTTTGTTGCCCGAGGAATCCATCAATGCAAAATCAGCGGTTGCCACCCCGGCAAACTCGTGCCATGCATCGGGACGCAGAAGGCGCTGTCGCACGATCCGGAAAAATTCCCGGGCCTGTGTGTGTGATCCCATGTCCCTGCCGCTCTCGGTGTTGGTAGCCACGCCCGTATGTTGTTCCGGTATGGCCGGCGAGTTATCAGGTTCCGTCATATGGCAAGTTTTCCTTCGGCGCCTTCCGCCAATTGTTTCCCGGTCACCACCGCTGCGGCGATTTTAATGAACTGGATCATCTTACCGGTTTCGGCATCCCAGTAATAAACCCGGTTTGGTGTCACCTTCAGGAGGGCGAGGTTAGGATCCGAACTGCCGTTGGGGAACCACGCCTTGACAATCGGCACCCATTTCTTTTCGATCTCGCTCCTGTCGGTGACGACTGAGGCACGTCCCCACACATCGAGGTAACTTTCCTTGCCCGGGTGGGCGTATACAAGGTGCACACTGTTGTCCATGGTAACTTCCTCAACCTTGATCGAACGGATATCCGTGAAGAACCACAGCGTACCGTCATCTTCCACTTCAATGGTGGCCATCGGTCGTGTGTGGTTTTCGTTGTGATTATTTGTGATGAACATGCAGACATTAATATCATTCACCAGTCTTTTGAATTTTGCTGCTGCTTCCTCGCTCTGTAGGTTCTTTTCCATATAATTCGTTTACTTTTTTTCCCGAAATAGCATGCCACTTATACCAGCTTTTTCTCTTTCATTGCTTCCACAAGCTGGTGTTCACTGATCAGGTCAATTTTTTTTGAATGCAGGATGGCGTCTTCGCTGTGGTCAAAAAAACAGCAGGGCACGCCCGCAGACTCGATGCTCTTCAAAACATCTGCAACAGCCGTCCTGTTTTTATGGTGCACGTCGCGGATATACACGGCATGTATCTGTTTGGGAAAATGCTCCACAATTGACTGGTAGATATACGGATCATGTTGTGAACTGTCGCCCAGCAGTACGAACCGCTGGTTGGGGTAATTTTCAAGGATCCGGACAATACGGGTAAATTTTGTCTGGTGATTATTCTGCCCTGTTTTCAGCAACTGGTCAAACTGTTTCAACTGGTTAAGCAGGAACACGCCCTCTGGTATGCGGTTCACACGGGTAAACTCCAGGATGTAGTCATACAGGTTCCATTCGCTGCTCGACACAAAAAAGAACGGGTTCGGCGCATCGGCTGTCGTCCTGCTTTGTGCCAGCAGCTGGTAATGCCGCACCACGCCTTCGAAGGGCTGGCGGCTCCTTGCATTCTGTGTGAACAGAACGTACAAACGCTTGCGCATGTTTGCAGAATGTGAAATGAGAAAAGTGTCGTCGATGTCCGAAATAAAGCCATACTGTGTTTCATGCGGGATGTACACCTTACCATGCGACGAGGCAATGACATCAGCATTCAGCAGTGCATCGACGCGTACCGTGTACCAGCCAAATCTTGAAAGCGTATCGTCCTTCCACTCGATCTTGAAAAAACCATCGGTATCCGTGGTGGCACGATATTCTTTTCCCTGCCATTTCAGCCGCACCTCTATTCCGGGAAACGGTTCCACAAAAAAAAGACGCAACAACGCCACGGTATTATTGATCACGCTTTTGGAATAGCGTATTCGCGGCAGCGGGGCCGTGCGTAAAACGTGTCCGTAGATCGTGAGCCTGTTGGTATGGCCGTATCCATGATACACTTTCACCGTCGTTTCGCTGGTAACACCCAGCCAGTTGCGCATGCGCTCCCGTAAAGATGCTGCCGGCGCCGGGCCGGAAGAAACTGTGTGGTCGATCGTTTGCATCAGGGAGAAACATACAAGAAACATGCAGAGTTTGAAATACTTATTTATAGTGAACCCGGTTTCCGGAGGCAGGCACAAGCACGACTGGGAGGCAGCAATAAGGGACTATTTCATGGACAGGCCCGATGCAATAGAATTCTATGTGATGTGCGGGAAAGGTGACCAGATTTCTATCCGCCAGTATATAGAACGGATCAATCCCGACCGGGTGGTGGCAGTTGGTGGCGACGGAACGGTGAAAATGCTGGCTGATATTGTAAAGGAAACACCGATCGCGCTTGGGATCGTCCCTGCCGGATCGGCCAACGGGATGGCGAAGGAACTGGGTATCCCCGCCGATGTCAACAGGGCCCTGGATGTGCTCGTTGATGGCAGCGTCAAAAAGATAGACCTGTTGCGACTGAATGAAGAAGAGATCTGTATGCACCTGAGTGACATCGGGCTGAATGCCATGCTGGTCAAATACTTTGAACGATCGAAAAAGCGGGGCATGCTTGGCTATGGGAAGGCGATTTTCCGCACGCTGTGGCAGAAACAGAAACTCCGGGTTACCATTGAAGCGGACACAGGAACATACAAACGCTATGCGTACATGGTTGTGCTCGCCAATGCCAGGAAATATGGTACAGGAGCGAATATTAATCCTGATGGGAATATCGCGGATGGCAGGTTT
>DASUVB010000501.1:0-3511 GCA_036373835.1 Flavisolibacter sp.
CTTAACCTCAGCCTCAGCCTTAACCTTCACCTCCCGGTTCCAGTTACAGCGTGATTTCAAAATCATTCTCCCAATCCGGCTTCACGGTGATCTTGCGGCCAAGGGGCTTTACAAGTTCGGGTTGACGTTTGGTTCTAAAAAATTCACCCGGCGTCCACACGCCATCGCCATTGGTATCGTACAGGATCCGAAGGTCATAGTCGCCGGGAACAGCCATGGGATTGCGGTACATACCTGAAGGCACCGGTGCCGCAAAGACAACCTGGTCGTTCTGCACAAACTGCAATACAGGGTTGGCGGAAAGATCGATACTCCTCAGGCGGATCGCCAGCTCACCATAGTCTTTCAGCGTGCGGGTAGTGAAGGACAACGTATCTGTCTTGAGGAGGCGGCGTCCCAGCGTATCTTCTGCAAAGTTCTTATCAAGCACCAGGTGGTATAATGTGCCGGGCTTCCATTGCGTTTGCACCGTCAGCTGCTTCATCGTACTGTCCAAAGAAAGACTGAAATCAACCGGCGCGTAGGTACTGTCCGTTGCCAGCCGCACCAGCGCGGAATCATAGGTGCGCAGCTTCACCGGGAATGTCAGCACGAGGTTGTTGAGCAGGTCCTGCTGGCTGTTGGTAAGATTCGTACTGAACATCAGTCGTTTTTCCGTTGTACCCAGCTTGCCGGTGCTGGCAGGTGGCGTGGCTGTTCTCGGTGCCTCGCGGTACGCGTACAGCGTGAACGATGAATCCGTTCCCGTTGTTACGGGCGTACCAAGGAATGCAAATAACTGGTCGCTGCGTTGATAACGCTTGCTCGCGGCGGCGTCTCCGATGGCATACATGGCGAAGGTTCCCGCAGGCAGGTTGCGGAAACGGAACTCACCGTTACCATTCAGCTTTGCCACGTAAGGGGGACGGTCGGTCCTTACCGCGGAATCTTCCAGCTTGCGGTGCAACACCACGATCAGCGTGGAATCAACCCGGCCGGTCTGCGCAAGGATCACCCTTCCTGATAACTCCAGCGAATCCAGATATGGGCCTGTTGAAAAAGTATAGGTGAAGTCGCGCAGGACATTGCCTTCGTTCACATCACGGATGGCACCGCCAAAATGGATCGTGTATGTTGTATTGGGTTGCAGGGAATCCGTCCACTTTGGCCTGCCCAGTCTCATTGTTAGTGTTTTGCCCCTCAGTTCAACCGGTGGGTTCACATCAAACCCGGGCGTAAACTCCAACTGGTTTACCGGCTGGAAATCGATGTACTCATCAAAGGTGAACACGATCCTGTCGCTGTTGAAATTCAGGGTGGAGTCGCGGGGAGTCACACTCAGTAATGCAGGCGCCAGGCTATCGCGCGGGCCACCGCCGGGTGGAACAATATTCGCACACGAGCCGCCAAACAGGATGGCCACGGACATGAAGAAAAAGAAACCAAGAACCTGGACGGCTGCCTTCATCCGGGCAAACATAATGGCTTTATCAGATCAAAACTCAATGTTTACGTTAAAATCGACAAGCTCACTGTGACAGTTCGTTGTCAGTCTGAGCCTGTCGAAGACTGATGAACGTGTACTTCTGAATCACCCTTCGACAAGCTCAGGGTGACAGCACTTTGTCAGTCTGAGCCTGTCGAAGACTGACGAACGCACCTTTTAATTCAGCCTTCGACAAGCTCAGGGTGACATTACGTATCGAACGAAAAGCCAGCACCTTAAACCTTTAACCTTTAACTTTTAACGATAAAATTCGAACATATCAAACATCAAGTTCCGGGATTTTGAATTCAACAGGTTCTGTTTCTACTTCATGCAGTGAAGTATAGATCCTGTGATCTTTCACAAAGTTGCACCATTCGCACTCGGGTTTGCCGCAGCCGGTATAGAAGTCGTGCGCCTGGATCTTCTGCCAGGTTTCCGTGATCTGGTTCATCACCGCCGCCTCGTCGGTACTGGTAACGCGCACCTGTTTGATGTCGAACTGCTTTTCATCGTTTGGCTCGATATAATGAAACTCGATGCCCCGGAGCTCCTTGTTTTTGCCCCGCTGGCGGTCAAAAAGTATTTTGTAAAACACCGCCTGCCTCCAGTAGTTGCCGCCGTGCTCTTTTTTGGGATGCCCTGCCGGCACGAATTCGTGCCGCAGGTTCGACTTCTTCAACGAACCTGTCTTAAAGTCGGTGATCATTACCTCGTGTCCCCAGTATTGGAGCTTGTCAGCAAAGCCCTTGATCGGGATGTCATTGATCGTCGCTTCCAGTGCAACTTCTGTCCGGATGAAATCACCGGAGGTCTCCGCGAAATAGGTATCGTAAAAAGCGGAAAGGCACTGCGCTCCGTATTCAACAAACCGATCCAGTCCCGCTTTCGTGAACACTTCGCGGTGACTGGCCAGGTGCCACCGGAAACGGTTAAGCAGCACTTCTTTTGGCGGGTACCGGCGGTCCGACTCCATCATCAGGTTATAATAGAAATTCAGCGCATCGTGCATGCTGCTCCCGAACTGTGCGGCCTCATTGACGGCGGATGGCACCCTGATCAGCGTTGTATAATAAAATTTGACAGGACATTCCAGGTAATTACTCAGCGCGGTGACGTTCATCTTAAAGCCTGCGAGCAGCTTTTCAATAAAATCACGCTCCGATTTATCCAGCTCCGGCTGCTGCACCATTCCGTAGCGGAATGTGCTGTATTTGAGCCTCAGGTCATCTGTCACAGGCCATACATCCGGCTTTATGGCGCCCATCATTTCCGATATGAACCTTGTAGCCTCGAGCTGCGTACCGTCATTGGAGAACAACGGGTACGAGATCACCAGGTGCTTTTCGGCACGCGTAGCCGCTACAAAGAACAGCCGCCGCAGCTCTTCCTCTTTTTCTTCGGGCGTTTCTTTCGTAAATACATTCGGCGGGATCTTATAACCCCTCCCGTTATTTCTTTTGCTTTCCCATACGGACGAGTAACAGCCCATCAGGAATACGTATTCGAACTCGAGGCCCTTGCTGCCGTGACACGTCAGAAGGTTCACCCCGTTTTCATTGCCACTCGTCTGCACCAGCGGAACGCCCAGGCCATTTTCTTCCAGCAGGTCCAACTGGTCCACGAGTCCCTGCAGGTCCAGGTCCGGGTTCCTGCGGCATTCCTGCTGTACGTAATCAAAGAATCCGTTGAGCAGCTGCATCATGCGGCTTTTATCGGGCTGCGACATGATGTAGGAAAGTATTCCTGCTTCATTGAACAATATTTCGAGCCATTTCAGCAACGGCTGATTTTCAGATTCAATAACCAGCTTCTCGAGTAGCTGGTGGAGGTGTACCAGCCGGTCCGTGGTTTCATCGCCGGAAAACAGCGTTGCTGATTGCGCCGCGGCCAGTGATCCCAGGTATTCCCGCAGCGACTGCGGCTTGTCTTTGGACGACCGCCGGTTCTGGTTGACCTCACAGCAGATCGACGCGATCTTCACGGGTTGCAGCCGGTGAAAATTGTGGTGCATGATATCGAAAAGCAGGTGGTCACCGCTGAAGG
>DASUVB010000502.1:0-2279 GCA_036373835.1 Flavisolibacter sp.
TTAATGAATAATATAATAATTCTATATATTATCTGCCTTTCTTAAAAACAAATCGATCGCCTGGCGCTTCCGGTCATCGAGGCGATAATGTACGTTGTCCGTGTAGTATTTCTGCAGGTCGAAATGCGGGTAAGGATGATCCGCCACCACGTCGGCGATGCGGGCCACCCCTTCGGCATTGGCTTCGTTGAAGGCCTCGATGAAATCCGCAGGTATGGGCTTGTTGGAGATCCACGCAGCAAACACAAAAGGAAGCCCCGTATGTTCCTTCCAGGCGGTGCCCAGGTCGTAGATATGGGCCGAGTGTGACCGCTGCTCCAGCGCCCGGTCGCCGATCACCACGGCAGCCGTATTGCCGCCGACCTGGTCCCGGAAATCCTCACCGGTAGCAGGCAGCAGCTCGACATCTTTCTTCCAGTATTCCTTCAGAAGAATCCGCGCGAGCAGCACGGAGGTGCGCGACTGGTAGTCCAGGTACACACGCTTCACTTCTTCCATCGGCACCTGGCTGAAAAGACATACCGACGCCACTTCTCCGTCAGTGGCAATACAGAAATCACTGACGATATGCCATTCTTTCATCTGGCGTACGGCCGCTATCGGCACCAGGCCAATATCGATACGGTCCTCCATCAGCAGTTGCGCAACACGGGCCGGATAGTCTTCCGTCAGCTCGATCCGGTTCATGATCCGGTGACCGCGGATACCATACAGCAGCGGCTTCGTATTCAGGTAACTCACAGCGCCGATCCGCATCTTCTTCAAATGATTTAGTTTTGGGCGCAAAGATAACGAACCACGAAACTGTTGATAGTTCAAGGTTAAAGGTTTAAGGTTCAAGGAAAAGTGGTTTGTTTGGAACAGGCTTATGGAATTAAATACACTGACAGCTATTTCGCCGCTGGACGGGCGGTACCGCAAGCAGCTCCATCACTTGGATGAATATTTTTCGGAGTATGCGCTGATGAAGTACCGCGTGCTGGTGGAGGTGGAATACCTGTTGCTGCTGGCGCAAAAGAAATTCTTCAGGCTTACCGTTGCGGGGCAGAAAACGCTGCAGCGCCTCAAGGATGATTTCGGGCCGGAAGACGCCCACGAGATCAAGCAGATCGAGCACACTACCAACCACGACGTAAAAGCTGTCGAGTATTACATCCGCCAGGAGCTGCAGAAAGCGGGTGAGACCGACATCATGGAGTGGGTTCATTTCGGGCTTACCTCGCAGGATATCAATAACACGGCGATACCCCTGGCCTGGAAGCACGCGCTGGAATTTGAATACCTCCCATCGCTGCTCAACCTGAATAATGCACTGAAGCTGCTGGCCCGTCAATGGCACGACATCCCGATGCTGGCACGGACGCACGGTCAGCCGGCCAGTCCCACGCGCCTTGGCAAGGAGATCATGGTATTCGTGGAGCGCATTGAGAACCAGATCGAGCACCTGATCAGCATCCCGGTCAGCGCCAAATTCGGCGGGGCTACCGGCAATTTCAACGCCCACCATGTGGCCTACCCGAAATTCGACTGGATCAAATTCTCCAACGAATTCGTTGACGACATACTCGGCCTGCAGCGCTTGCAGTTCACCACGCAGATCGAGCACTATGATAACCTCGCTGCATCGTTCGACTGCATGAAGCGGATCAACAATATTCTCATTGATCTTTGCCGCGACACCTGGACCTACATTTCCCTCGAATATTTCCGGCAGAAGACAAAAAAGGGCGAAGTTGGTTCATCGGCCATGCCCCACAAGGTGAACCCGATCGATTTCGAGAACGCCGAGGGCAACCTGGGCATGGCGAACGCGATCTTTACCCACCTTTCCGAAAAGCTTCCCGTATCGCGCCTCCAGCGCGACCTGACGGATTCCACGGTGCTGCGCAATATCGGCGTGCCTTTCGCCCATAGTATCCTTTCATTCCGTGCGGTGCAGAAAGGACTGGACAAGCTGGTACTGAATGATGAAAAGATCTACGAGGACCTGGATGATAACTGGCCGGTAGTTGCCGAAGCCATACAGACGATCCTGCGGCGGGAACAGTATCCGCATCCTTACGAGGCATTGCGGCAACTGACGCGCGGCAAGGAGCGGATCGACAAGCAGGCGATCCACCAGTTCATTGACGGGCTGGATGTAAAAGCGGCGGTTAAAAAGGAGCTCAAAGCGGTAACGCCGCATAATTATACGGGGATACAGCCGAAATACTAATTTGACAATGTGGCAATGTGAAAATGTGCCATTCACCCATTGCCTGTTTTACAAAGAACAGAGT
>DASUVB010000503.1:0-7020 GCA_036373835.1 Flavisolibacter sp.
CTGCGCACCTGCTCGATGATCCTGTTGCGCACGTCCGCGCTTACCGGCGTGGCCGTCGTCAGCTTCACCACGTGAATGCCTTTCTTCACCTTGTACTGCGCAATGAAGGTTGTTGCAATGACCGGCAGGTCGCTTTCGCGGCCCTTTGTGATCAGCAGCTTGATAAAAGCAGCGGTAAGCGTACCGATGTTGTTCCCGGTAATGCTTGTGATCACGGCCAGTTTTTTATCTGACGGCACCACGGGACTGCGCAGCAAATTGACCAGCTCACGGTTAGCGGTAAGCTGCTGCAGGTACAGCATGTCTGCATATACCTGGTCGAGCTGGTCCTTTTCGATGGCCAGGTCAATCAGCGATTTCGCATATCTGGTTGCCAGACGGGGATTCTGCATGAAAAATAATTTGCTATTAGCTTAAGTGTACTTCGTTCACAAGTCCTTTGATATGGTCTTCCTGCGCCTGCGGTGTGGCCAGCTCCTTGCGGAGGATCTTTTCGGTGATCTCGATGACCATCTTGCCCACCTGGTTTTTCACATCGGTGATGGCCGCCATCTTCTGCACGTTGATCTGCTGCTGCGCTTCCAGGATGATGCGGTTGGCTTCCACTTTAGCCTGCTCTTTTGCTTCGTTGATGATCCTGTCCTTGGTGTCGCGTGCTTCCTTCAGGATCAGCCCGCGCTCTTCACGTGCCTTCGCCATCAGCTCCTCGTTCTCGCTTTTCAGCTGGGCCATTTCGCGCTTCACGCGTTCCGCAGTTTCCAGTGAATCGGCAATGGTGCGCTCCCGCTCGTTCAGCGAATTAAGGATCGGCTTCCAGGCAAACTTTCGCAGGATCAGGAACACCGCGATAAAAGCGATGAACGTCCAGAAGATCAAACCCACACCGGGTAATAAAAGCTCCATGTTAATTTGAGAATTTGAGAATTTGAAAATTTGAGAATGGGATTAGCATCCTCATGCTCCCTGATCTTTTATCTCCCAAGCCAGGCGGTGATCCGCCGGAACGAAGGAATTACTGCATCCGCCGCCCTGTGCTTTGGATGCAGTAATGTGACTACTTCAGTACAGCCAGGATACCTGCAATTACCGCGAAAAGGGCAACACCCTCAACGAAGGCAGCTGTCAGGATCATGTTCGCACGAATGTCGTTAGCCGCTTCAGGCTGGCGTGCAATGGATTCCACTGCACCACGTCCAATCTGGCCGATACCGATACCGGCACCGATCGCAGCCAGGCCTGCGCCGATCGCACCGCCAAAGTGTGACATCGAAAAATTGGCAGCGGCGTCGCCGGCTTGTAACAAAATGCTCATTAAAGACATACTGTTTGTTTTTGTTTATGATAAAAGATTATAGTGCAAACTCCTTTTCCTTCCCGTCCGTTGCCGGGTGGGGATCGTGGTGATCGTCATGTCCATGGCCCGATTCAAACGCCTGTCCCACGAAGACCGCGGTCAGGTTGGTAAAGATGAACGCCTGGATAAAAGCCACCAGGATCTCGATCAGGTAAATGAAAATGGTGAACGCCAGCGACACCGGGGTGAACCCGATGCCTGCCCCTTTGTTCATAGCCCCGAAAATGAAGATCAGCGAAATAAAGCAGATGATCACGATGTGACCCGCCACCATATTCGCGAAAAGACGTATCATCAACGCGATCGGCTTGATGAACACACCGGCGAATTCAACAGGGATCAGGATCAGCTTCACGAGGATCGGTACGCCGGGAGGCCAGAAGATGTGGCCCCAGAAATGCCCGTTGGTGCTGAACAGGATCACGATCATGGAAATAAAGGCCAGGACCATGGTAAAGGCAATATTGCCTGTAACATTGGCCGCGCCCGGGATCAGTCCCATGAGGTTATTGATCAGGATGAAAAAGAAGATCGTCAGCAGGAAGGGCATGTACCGGTGGTACTTGCGGCCCAGGTTGGGCTTGCCTACTTCATCACGCACGAAGGTGATCACCGGTTCGATCGCATTCTGGAAGCCGGTCGGCGCCACGTTGCCGCGCTCGCGGTAGCGACGGGCAACACCCAGCATGATCACCACCAGCAGGATCGATGCAAGGATCAGCTGAACGGCGTTCCTGGTCAGGGACAGGTCCACCAGCTTCACACTTTCGTCAACAGTGGTCCCGTCCGGCTGGACCGCGACAATATGGTTATGATCCATCCGGTAGCCCTTGTAAGCTTTGTGACCATGATCGAATTTCGAAGACATGAAAACATCCAGGCCGCGCGCTTTGGAATAGACAATAATGGGAAGCGGGATGCTGATGGCGTGGCCGCTGATATCGGCGAAATGGTATTCATGGTTGTCCATGATATGCTCCATGATCACCTCAGCCGCATCGATCTTGGTACCGCCTTTCGGAGCCTCACTATCCTCATTTCCCATGCGGAACTGCGTTTCCTCCGACTTCTTCCGCGTCTCGTGATCCGTACCCGGATGCTGCGCAACAGAAGGGTTTGAAAAAAGGAGGGCTAAAACGCTGAAAACCGCCACCAATAAGCATTTGACACGTCCAACGACCATATACTACCCGAAATTTGGCGCAAAGATAAGGTAGCACCGGTAAAACCTTGGGGTTATTTAAGAGATTTATAGCATCCTGAAAACGAAAAACCACAGCCGGGGCTGTGGTTTCAATTTCTTACCGGAAAGATCAGAAAATCTGCCAGTTGCGTATGTGCGATTCGGCGAAATCAATGCTTTTGATCAACCCGATCCCCTTCGCAAAATACAGGGTAAATACAGGCATCGTCGGAACATCCTGGTAAATGCCCCCGGCCCCGAACTGGATCTTTGTCTCAATATGGTAAACGTTGCTGAAATTCTTCCCATTGACCGTCATACTCAGGTTCGAGTTGATCACGGTGTTATTGAACCGCAGCGTGGCTGGTACGCCCGAAAGGGTGCCCGCGTGGTCTGAATTGAATACCTCTCCTGTGGTTAACGTGTTCTTCAGGAACAGCACATCCAGGCCGGCTGTATTGAAATTGAACCCGATTCCCTGCAGGTCGTCGGTGGTCTGGTAGATATAATAAAACCCATTGGAGCTGTTCTTCCTGTAAAATGCAGTATCATATGGGCCCAGGTCGTCTGAGCTGATGGCCCTGACATAAGTATTTCCATCCAGGGTAGCGGTACCATTGACCACCGTTTTAATGCTGTCCCCGCCCGCGCCGTCATCATAGCTCCACCAGTTGCCCTGCGCCAGCGGCAGGTAATCGTTTGATGTCACAGGGATGGTGCCGCCGCCCGCGGTTACCGTTACAGCAAAACCGCAGTACGTGTTATTGAAAAACACGGTGAAGTTGTCCACCTGTACCGACTGGGGTGTCCCGAAAGCCTGCAGGGTTACACTTTGCACACCTGTTGAAGGGAAATTACCGCTGCCCTTGAAATAATAGCCGTTGATCGTATCAGTATATATGGTATAAGCACCCGACTGGGAAACGTCCACTGATATCGTGACGGTGGATCCTGAGCCAAGCGCCTCCCCGGTCTTGAAGGTCCCGGAAACGGTACTCGGGAAGCAGTCCCCGACAGAGTCCTGCAGTACACCCGTGGCCAGCTGGCCGACTTCAAAACTGGATTCTTTCTGACAGGAAACAAAGTAAAGCAGTGCGGACATGAGTCCGAGCGATAATAACAGGTGGCGTTTCATATACACGATTAAACGGCGAATCTACAATTATATTTTATTCCGGATATGACTAAGCCGGAATAGCGGGCGATTCGAACTGCATCTGGTACAGTTTGCTGTAAAATCCCCCATTCCTCAGCAGCTCGGCATGGCTCCCCGTCTCCCGGATCTCGCCCTTATCCAGCACAATGATGCGATCCGCGCGCTGTATGGTCGACAGCCGGTGGGCGATCACGATGGAGGTACGGCCGGCAATCAGCTTGTCAATCGCTTTTTCGATCAGGCGCTCGCTTTCCGTATCAACCGAGGATGTGGCTTCATCGAGTATCAGTATCGACGGGTTGTACAGCAGTGCCCTGATAAAGGAAAGCAATTGTCGCTGCCCCACCGACAGTGTTGCGCCCCGCTCCATTACGTGGTAGTCGTACCCCCCGGGAAGCTGCATGATGAAATCGTGCATGCCGATCAGCTTTGCGGCCTCTTCTACCCTCGAGCGTGCAATGGAAGGATTCAGCAGCGTGATGTTGTCGTACACGGATCCCGGGAACAGGAAAACATCCTGCAGCACCACGCCGATATGCCTGCGGAGCCAGGCGGGGTCAAACTGGTCTACGGGGATATCATCGATCCGTATGGTTCCGCTGGTCACTTCATACAACCGGTTCAGGAGGCTGATGATGGTTGTCTTACCGCTGCCGGTGTGCCCGACGATAGCAATGGTTTCTCCCGGCTGCGCCGTAAACGACACATTTTTCAGCACAGGATGTTTGTCATCATAACCAAACCACACATGGCTGAACTCCACCTTTCCTTTGACGATGTCAGGCCTGTGGGCACCGGGCGGTGGCGCTGCAATGAAATCCGGGTTGTCAAGCACTTTGAACACGCGTTCACTGGCGATCATGCCCATTTGCAATACATTGAACTTATCGGCGATCATTCGCAGCGGGCGGAAGATCAGGTTGAGGTACTGGATAAAGGCTATAATAACACCCGGTTTCGCCTGCTCCACGCCGATGACTTCGCGCGAGACCCACCACACCACCAGGCCCATGGAAAGCGCCAGTACAATTTCCACAATGGGAAAGAACACCGAATATGCAAAAATGGCCCTGATGTTCGCGTCGCGGTGATCGCGGTTGATCTTCCTGAATTTTTCGGATTCTCTTTTTTCCGCAGCAAACGCCTGGACGATCGTCATTCCGGTGATATGTTCCTGGACAAATGCATTCAGGCTGGCCACCGCGTTACGCACCCGGTGGAACGAACGGTTCACGCTTTCCTTGAAATAATAGGTGGCGATGATCAGGATCGGGAATGGGATCAGGCATATCAGTGTCAGTTGCCAGTCGGTCCAGAACATGATGCCCAGCACGCACAGGATGGACAGCAGGTCGGCAAGGATGGGTATTAGTCCGTCCGAGAAAATATCGTTGATGCGTTCCACGTCATCCACCGTTCGCGTCGTTAGTGTTCCAATGGGCGTACGGTCGAACTGGCGGAGATTCAGGTTAAGCACTTTGCCGAACACTTTCACGCGGATATCGCGGATCACGGTTTGCCCCAGCCACGAAGTCGTGTATGAAAAATAAAACCGGAGCCCTGTCTCGATGAAAATAAAAACGATCTGGATAATAGTAATGTAAATAACCCAGTCGAGGTTCTTCAGGGTGATGTAATCGTCAACGGTCTTCTGGATCAGGTAAGGCCTGATGGGCGTGAAAGCGGCCAGGACGAATGCGAGGACCACGGAACCGATGAACTTTCCACGGTACGGACGCGTAAACTGCAGCACCCTGCGCAGCAGGCTCACATCAAAAAATCGTTTCTTTTCGTCCAATGAAGATGCTTTCAGCAAATTTAGGCTACAGTTGCACTATCCCATCCTCCCCCATCGCTGTATTGTATGCCTTGATGAAGATGGCACCTAGGTTTTTATGGGGCGGGATGTAGTCGTCGAAGCCTTCCACGGTACCTGCCCTTCCCTTGAATTCTTTCCAGAAGGCGATCCAGTCGATGTTCGCGCCCGCGCGCATTTTTTCATTCACCAGGTCGATGAACGGGCGATTGATGATCTCCTTCCCGATCTGCTTGGATGAAATGATATGCGCATCCGGCGCATGCTTCAGCACATTATGAATGAGATGGTATCCGCCGCAGGAACCCAGGAAAACGATCTTTGCTGTTGGCGGTATCTGGTTGATGGTATAAGGCGCGTAGTAGCTGTGCCCGCGGTGGATCACGATCGTGGGTTGCATGTTTTTTTCCTGCAGGTAGTTCACCAGGGCCTCCTGTGCCTTGTCAAGCGCACCCGACTCTTCATCCAGCGGTTTGTTGGCATACACCACAATCGGTTTTCCCTTCGTGGAAGCAAATGCGATCCAGTGCTTATTATCCTCTATTCGCTTCCAGGATGACGCTGGGAACTGCGGGAGAAATTTCGCGTAGTTGCCGCGGCCGTCCTCATCCCCGTAAAAAAATACCTGGATGATGACGCGGTTGGCAGAATCGGCTGCCAGTTGCTGGTAATTGATTGAATACACAGGCGGGATACCAAGCTCCTTGGACAGGTTTACCCGGTTGGTTGTGTCCGCCGAAAGAAACAGCTTGAGCAGCAGGTTATAGATCACCATGCCGCGTTTATTTCCCGCGGCGGCGTTACGGTCGTAATTCGCCTTGACGTTACCGAGCATGTCGGCAGCGACCGGCTTGATGGTCTCCACGATGCTCGCGTAGGAGTCGGCCACATCCACGCCATCCTCAAGTCCCTGTGAACGCTCCAGGTTGTTGACGAAGGCCGTCATCAGCACCCGTGACTTGGCGCCGTCATCAAAAGTGCCCAGGAAATGACTGAGGGTATTGTAGCCCGCGGCCATTTTGATGAATTTTTTGAAGCGGTCAAAGCTGACGCTTTTCAGCAGGGAGTCACCGCGGTTGCCGATCTTCTGCATCATCAGCGGGTACACGCCCTTGGTGTAGCTGGAGGTATAGATCTCGTTCTCACCCGCGATCACCAGGTAGTACAATTCCTCTGCCGTAAGCTGCTGCAGAATGCGGAAGCGGGCGGCATCGGGAAGCTCGTGCAGGGCATTGATCTCGCGAATGAAAACGTCACTGCCTTTTTTCAACAGCATTTTATCCAGTTCCCCCATGCTCAGGATCTTCTCGCCATTCAGGCTGCGATTCACATAATCGAGGCGTGTCTTCACCAGCAGCTTGTAATATTTTACCCCGTCGTCCTTGATGGCATTAATATCATCATAGCTGATCGTACCCGCCATGATGTTATCGAGGAACGGGAACAGGATCTGGCCACTGCCGCCACTGGTGGCCATCTTCGAAATCGTCCGGATAAACGGATCGTCAATA
>DASUVB010000504.1:0-3654 GCA_036373835.1 Flavisolibacter sp.
TTGTCGTCAAGCATTTGCTGGAAGTCTTTCAGGCGCTCTTCATCCGTGCCGCCAAAAGTAAAGTCGCGCGCCCCAATGGTGGCTCCCACCTGTACACGGAATCCCCATTTCTCCAATACTTCCACCGCGGGACGGATATCCTCATGGGTAATGAACCCTGCGGGTGATGTGATGCCGATGACATGGCCGGGTTTGAGCGCCGGCGGCTTGCGGAATGGTGCCGGTGGATCATCTTCCGGGACAGGCAGCATGCTTGAAGAAATAAGGCTTCCCGCAACAACAGAACCTGCCCGGGCGAGGAAATGTTTTCGATCCATATCCTGCACAATTTATCATTTGTTATTTCAATTCAAAAGCTTAAGCGCTTTACGGTATTTTTGTGCCCCTCAGGATGAACGGCCTGGTAAATTGAACACAGATGATGAAGCATCCAAAGCGATACCTGATCACGTCGGCGCTTCCCTATGCGAATGGGCTCAAGCACATTGGCCACCTGGCCGGGGCCTACATCCCTGCGGATATTTATGTGCGCTACCTGCGGGCGCAGAAACGTGACGTAGTGTTCGTTTGCGGCAGTGATGAACACGGCACCGCGATCCCCATCCAGGCGATGAAAGAGGGAACCACCCCGCAACAGATCATCGACAAATACCACCAGATCATCCGGCAGAATTTTGAAGACCTGTTTATTTCCTTTGACATTTACGACCGTACTTCCAGTCCCATCCACCACGAGACTGCACGCGAATTCTTTAACTACCTGAATGACCGTGGCGAACTGGAGGTTACAGAATCCGAGCAGTATTACGATGAGCAGGCACAGACATTCCTGGCCGACCGCTATATCAGGGGCACATGCCCGAATTGCGGCTTCGATGGAGCATACGGAGACCAGTGTGAAAAATGCGGAACCGCGCTCAGCCCCGATGAACTGATCAATCCCGTCAGCACCCTCAGCGGGCAGCCGCCGGTAAAAAAACCAACGCACCACTGGTACCTGCCCCTGAACCGCCACGAGGAATGGCTGCGAAGCTGGATCCTGGAATCGCATAAGGATGACTGGAAGGCCAATGTGCTGGGACAGTGCAAAAGCTGGATCGATGCGGGCCTGCAGCCACGGGCCGTCACGCGCGATCTTGACTGGGGCGTAAAGGTGCCTGAAGAAGCGCTGAAAGCGCATGCAAAGGATGGCGGCAGTAACCAGCAGAAAGTTTTGTATGTATGGTTTGATGCACCCATCGGGTATATCAGCGCCACCCGGCAATGGGCTATGGACCACGGCAGGGACTGGAAACCTTACTGGATGGATCCGGAAACCAAGCTGGTTCATTTCATCGGCAAGGACAACATCGTGTTCCATTGCATCATCTTCCCGGTGATGCTGAAGCTTCATGGTTATATTGTTCCGGACAACGTTCCTTCGAATGAATTCATGAACCTGGAAGGAGACAAGATGAGCACCAGCCGGAACTGGAAGCTGGATATGCAGGATTATATTGACGATTTTATCCGGAAGGAAAACGGCGGTCCGCAGATGGCCGATGCGTTGCGGTATTACCTGACCACGATACTTCCGGAGACCAAGGACAGCGAGTTCACATGGAAAGGATTCCAGGATGCCGTGAACAGTGAGCTGGTGGCCATTTTTGCGAATTACTTCAACAGGACCTTTGTGCTGATGCACAAGCTGTGCGGCGGAAAGGTTCCGAAATATCATGAAGCAGTGGCGTCTGATAAGGACAGGGGACTTGCCGGGGTGATCAGGGACAGCCGTGGCAGGATCGAGGAATTGCTGGAAGGCTACCGCTTCCGCGAAGCGTTGTTCGAGGTGGTGGACCTCGCGCGCAGCGGCAACAAATACATGCAGGAAAAGGAACCCTGGATCGCTGCAAAAGAGCTGGATACCCTTGTTGCCTTGGATGATGCTGCTGCAGGACAACGTGCAGAAACATTGCGACAAAGTATTGACAACACCTTACACCTGTGCCTGCAGCTGTGTGCCAACCTGGCAATTTACATCAATCCGTTCCTGCCTTCAACCGCGAAGAAGATGTGCCATATGATGAAGGTGGTGGACCGCATGCTGGAGTGGGAAAATGCAGGCTCGGTAAAGCTGCTGAGTGTTGGGTATTCACTCCGCGCGCCGGAACTGCTGTTTCGGAAAGTGGAAGACGCCGAGGTGCAGTACCAGGTGGAAAAACTGAAAAAAGGGCTTGAACAATCAAAAATGGAACAACAACAATCTTCAGGTGCACCGGCCGGTCAGCCGGTCCCCGGTGCAGAACAAAATATTCCCGCGGAAATCCAGTACGACGACTTTGCGAAACTGGACCTGCGTATTGGGACCATCACACAGGCTGAAAAAGTTCCGAAGGCCGACAAGCTGTTGAAGCTGCTGGTGGACCTTGGGACAGAGACGCGGACCATCGTGTCCGGTATTGCGTTGCATTTTTCACCGGAATCGCTCGTCAACAGGCAGGTGATCGTGGTAGCCAACCTGGCGCCCCGGAAAATGCGCGGTATCGAAAGCCAGGGCATGATCCTGACAGCGGAGGAACCTGGTGGAAAGCTCATCCTGGTCAACCCGGACAGCGCCGCCGTGAATGGATCACAGGTGCGTTAGGCAACCCTGCCCCGCCCCCTTCCGTTTTAAAAGAGAGATACACATCTCTATTGCTGCTGACCGTGGTCATAGCAGCGGAAATTTTTTTTCGATAATCTTTGGTTACAAACCTGTGTCCGGGGGTTACCAATAGGTAACTTTTTTGCTATGACCCGGAATCAATACAGGTTTTCAATTATTGGACTGGCGATGATGATCCTGACCATTTCCTGCAAGCACGAGATCCCCGAACAGGGAACAGCAGGCGGAAGCAATACCGGCGGCGGTACCGGCGGTGGTACTGGTGGCGGCACCGGCGGCGGAGGGTCCCAGTCGAACTGCGATCCCAACCTGGTGTATTACCAGCAGCAGGTGCAGCCCATCCTCACTTCCAATTGTACGATGAGTGGCTGTCATGATGTATCGAGATCATCCACTGAAGGCGTTGTCCTTACTTCTTACCAGAATGTTATGAGCACGGCAGATGTGGATCCATATGACCCTTCGGGCAGCAAGCTGTATCGCGTGCTGGTGGACAATGATCCCGACGACCGCATGCCGCTGAACCGGCCGCCGCTCACCCAGGCCCAGATCAGCATTATATACAAGTGGATCCAGCAGGGAGCACGCGACCTGACCTGTGTGAGTGCGTGCGATACCACCAATGTTACATTCTCCGGGAGCATCCAGCCGATCCTGTCTAACAAGTGTACCGGATGCCATAACGGAACCGCGGCTTCAGGGGGCGTGAACCTTTCGAACTATACAGGTGTTCAGGCAAAAGTGACTGATGGCCGGTTGTGGGGTGCTATCAACCACCTTCCTGGTTTTTCGGCCATGCCAAAGAACGGGGCAAAATTGTCTGATTGCGAAATTTCACAATTCAAAATATGGATAGCGGCAGGAGCGTTAAACAACTAATATGAAAAGAATTTTCCTGGCAGTCATGGTATCGGCAATTTTCGCATCGTGTTATTACGACAATGAAGAAGAGCTATATCCCTGCAGCACTTTAAACATCACCTATACCAGTCATATTCGTCCGCTCCTTG
>DASUVB010000505.1:0-6393 GCA_036373835.1 Flavisolibacter sp.
AGCGTTACATAATATGTTGTGCCTTCGTTGTTTGCCAGCTCGAATAATTCGCTGATCCAAAACTTCTCATAATCCTGGCGAAGGGAGGCCTGCAGGTTGATCGGCAGTTGCAGTGAGCTCATGTTGCGTGTCATTGCAATCAGCTCACCCTCATGGCGATAGTATGCAGTGATGTACTGGCCGTTCATGCTGAAACTGGCCTTGTAATATTCGTCCGTAACCGTCCAGGTTACTTCGGTTGCACTTTTAAATGATGATTTAAAAGACTCAAGTGCTTCGCGGGAAACTTCGTGTCCGGTAAAGCTGCTGAAGCCAATAAAGGAAACAGCGATGGCGATGGTGATGATAAAACGTTTCATAATTTTTTTGTTATGTGGTTTTGAATAATTCATTTGTTGATTGTGACGGTTCAAAAGTAGAAAAGGTTACACCCTGCCTCAAGTGTTTTGTGACAGCCGGATGACACTGTTAAACCCCTTAACATAGGTTGGGTAAACGTTAATGCGGATGAATTGTACATTTAGCAGGATGAATTATCTCGCGCATGCGTACCTGTCGTTTGAACACCCGCAGATCATGGTCGGCAATATGATCAGCGATTTCGTAAAAGGCAGGGACAAATTTGGATATACGGCGGACGTACAGAAAGGAATTGCGCTCCACCGGGCCATCGACGCCTATACCGACGACCATGCCGCCACGCGTGCGGCGCGCGAAATATTCAGACCCGCCTACCGGCTGTACAGCGGTCCCGTGATGGATATCATCTATGACTTTTTTCTCGCCAATGACCCTTTGCAATTTGACAACGGCCTGGATGCGTTTGTATCAGGTGTTTACAAAACGCTTGGCGATCACACGGCCATGCTGCCGCCGCGTTTCATCCACGTGTTCGGTTACATGACGGCAGAGAACTGGCTCCGTAACTACCAGTTTGAATGGGGGATCGAAAGAAGCCTTGCAGGGCTTGTCCGCCGTTCTTCATTCCTGGTCGAAAGCCGTACGGCTTTCGGGCTTTTCCAAACCCACCAGGATCACCTGCACCGGTGCTACTCGGATTTTATTGGTGATGTTAAACAATTTGCAAAACAAAAGTTTCACGAACTTCTTGCCTAGCTGTTGCGTTCTGGTAATGTAACGAGTACTTTTGCCGCAACACAATACGTATGAAACACCTTTTCTCCCTGCTGGCCGTTTTCTTTGTCGCCCTGGCAAGCCAGGCCCAGACGCAGGCCTCGTCAAAGCTGAAGCTCCCTGTGCTGGACAAATCTCCGATGGATATGGCGTACTACCCTTCCAATTACCCGGTGTTGCGCATACAGGAAAAAGCCACGGAACCGCTGATGGCCCGTGCCATATACAGCAGGCCCCAGAAGGACAACCGCGTCATTTTCGGCAATGTCGTGGAATTTGGCAAGCTCTGGCGGCTGGGTGCCAACGAAGCCACCGAGGTGGAATTTTATAATGACGTCAGGATCGGCGGAAAGAAAGTTGCCCGCGGCCGTTACACACTGTACGCGATCCCAATGGCCACGCAGTGGACGATCATCCTGAACAGGGATACCGACATCTGGGGCGCATTCAAATACGATGAAAAGAAGGATGTGGTACGGTTGAATGTTCCAGTACGCAAAAATGCCGAGCCTGTTGAGGCCTTTACAATCGCCTTTGACAAGATCAGCGATGGCATGAATCTCATCATAGCGTGGGACGATGTGACCGTGGCGCTTCCGGTCAGCTTCAAATTATGAGTTCCCCGGCGGCCTTGAACCGCCGTCTTCACATACACTGTTCTGCGCACCATGCCCGGCCACAGGTCTTTACTATCTTGCGGGCTGTATGACACTCCGGCAACGATTTTTGAAGCTCGTTTATCCACTGTACCGAAAGGCGATCAGGTCCACTGGCAGCAGGAAGGTCTTTACAAACCCGGGAAGCGTCGAACCATTTATGTCGGTGTACGATTTTGAAATCCAGCTAAGCGGTGGAACAAACCTTTCGCTTGACGCCTTCCGTAATAAAAAGCTGCTCCTGGTGAACACGGCCAGCGATTGCGGCTACACGGCGCAGTACGAGGAGCTGCAGCGCCTCCAGGACGAATGGGGGCAAAAAGTCCAGGTGGTAGCTTTCCCCGCCAATGACTTCAAGCAGCAGGAAGAAGGCAGCGATGAAGAAATTGCCGCCTTCTGCAAACGGCATTATGGCGTCAACTTCCCGGTTGCTAAAAAATCTTCTGTAAAGAAATCACTGCAGCAGCATCCTGTATTCCAGTGGCTGACACGCAGGGACCTGAATGGGTGGAACGACCATCCGCCGGTGTGGAACTTCACCAAGTACCTGGTGAATGAACAGGGTGTGCTGACGCATTGCTTTCATCCCTCCGTATCGCCACTTGATCCCGAAATCGTAAACGCCATTGCTCATGAACCTCAGTGAATGGATGGGAACCATCGGCGTCACACTGATACTGGTTGCCTTTTTCTGCAGCACCTTCCGCTGGATGTCAGCCCACAGCCGGATCTTTTTCCTGCTCAATACCGTGGGCGCAGCCCTCGCGTGCCTGGCATCATGGCTGATCCCCTACTGGCCGTTCGTGATCCTGGAAGGAACATGGACCGTTGTTTCCCTGCTGGGACTTATTCGTGCCAAAGAATGAACCTTTATCTCATCAGCGGCCTCGGAGCCGACCGCCGCGCGTTTGAAAAACTGGCCCTGCCGCCACACCACACCATTCATCATATTGAATGGATCCCGCCACTGCCAAAGGAAACCCTCGAAAATTATGCGCACCGGCTGACGGCAGGTATTGAAACTTCGAAGCCGTTCGTTCTGGTGGGCCTGTCCTTCGGCGGCATGATCGCCACTGCCATGAACAAGTGGGTAACACCACGGCTCACGATCCTTATTTCAAGCATCAGCAGCTATTATGAACTACCCTGGTACTTCAGGCTGTGCGGACGTTTACGGATCCACCGGCTGGTACCCCGGTTCCTGTTACGGGAGCCCGGGAGGATCGTTTATGGCCTTTTCGGCGCGCGAACACCTTACGAAAAGAAACTGCTTTCGGTGATCATGTCGGAAACCGATCCCCGGTTCATCCGGTGGTCGCTGGATGCCATTTTTAACTGGAGGCCCTGGCAATGCACGGGCAGGGTGGTGCACCTGCATGGCGATCGTGACAAGATACTACCATTGAAATATACAAGTGCCGATCACATCATTGAAAAAGGATCCCATTTCATGGTGATGACGCGTGCGCAAAAGATCTCGGAAATTTTAACGGGCCTGCTAAACGATATGGACGATCAGCAATCGTAAGCCAGTGCCTCCATGTCTGGCACGCGCGCTTCAAACTCGTAGCCATCATAATACTTCATGATCTCTTCGAGGATCTCGTTGATCTGCGAAAGGTCCTGGATGGTCACCAGCTTCTGCCTGAATTCTTTGATGTTCGGGAGTCCGCGCAGGTAGTTGGTGTAGTGCCGGCGCATTTCATTGATGCCTGCCTTCATTCCCTTCCACTCAACAGAACGCAGGAGGTGGGTGCGGATCACTTCCACGCGCTGGTGGATATCAGGAGGCGGCAGGTGTTCCCCGGTCTGTATGAAGTGCCGGATCTCGCGAAATATCCACGGGTAACCGATGGCGGCACGCCCGATCATGATCCCGTCAACGCCAAACCGCCTGCGGAAAGCAACTGCTTTTTCGGGAGAATCAATGTCACCATTTCCAAAAACGGGGATGTGTATGCGTGGATTGTTCTTAACGCGCGCTATGGGGTCCCAGTCAGCAACACCTTTGTACAACTGGCACCGTGTGCGGCCGTGGATGGCCAGGGCCTTGATACCCACATCCTGCAGCCGCTCGGCAACTTCTTCAATATTGATGGTCTGGTCATCCCATCCCAGCCGCGTTTTCACGGTCACGGGTACATTCGAGGAGCGTACCACCGCGGAGGTGAGCCGCACCATCAGGTCAATGTCTTTCAGTACGGCCGCTCCGGCACCCTTGGTCACCACCTTTTTTACGGGGCATCCAAAATTAATGTCCAGCAGGTCGGGCTGCACCGTATTGACGATCCGCGCGCTGAGCGCCATGGCCTCCTCATCGCCGCCGAAGATCTGGATGCCCACCGGGCGTTCGGCATCAAAGATGTCCAGCTTCTGCCGGCTTTTGATGGCATCGCGTATCAGGCCTTCGCTGCTGATGAACTCCGTATACACCAGGTCGGCCCCGTTCGCCTTGCAAACTGCACGGAACGGTGGATCGCTGACGTCCTCCATGGGTGCGAGCAGCAGCGGGAAATCCGGTAGCTGTATGTTGTCTATTTTTACCAATTCTGCTTCAGCCGGCCTATTTTGCAGGCGGATGCAAATTTAAAAAGTTCCTGCGGCCCCTTATGAACAATAACAATTTGAAAGGAATTTCCTTCACCGGCGGCTTTTTCATCATGCTCGGCCTTGCGCTTTTCGGGCTTGTACTGTCCGGGATGATCAGCGGCGTTGTTTTGCTGGCCGGCACGTCGCCGGATGGTGAAACGATGAAAGAAGCCATGCGGGATCCTTCGAACGCAGGCACCATGCGTGCCCTCCAGGCCCTGAGCGTATTCCTCAGCATGTTCGTTCCGGCGGTGATCACTGCGTACATCGTCAGCAGGAAGCCCTTCCGCCTCCTCGGTTTCCGCAATGACGCTACGTGGAAACAGGCAGGCCTGGTGCTGCTGGTCGTCATCATTTCTGTATTTATTGCAGGCGCACTGACATGGCTGAACCGCCAGGTGCCACTGTCGCCGGATTTAAAAGAAAAGTTTGAGCAACTGGAGATGACCTACCTCGAGCAGGTGGAACTCATGGTTGATTTCAGCAGTGTAGGCGGCTACCTGATGAGCATTGTGATCCTGGCGCTGCTTCCTGCCATATTCGAAGAGGTGCTGTTCCGGGGCGGCCTGCAGAATTTCCTGGCGCGCGCCACCAAGCGCCCATGGGTTGCGATCCTCGTCGTTAGTGTCCTCTTCAGCCTTGTACATTTTTCTTTTTTTGGCTTCCTGCCACGCGTGTTCCTGGGGATCATGCTGGGGATGATCTACTATGCCACGGGCAACCTGTGGCTCGCGATCCTCGCGCACTTCATCAACAACCTGATGGCTATTACGCAGGCCTACATCATATCGCAACAGGGAAGAAGCATCCGCGAGGTGATGATGGAAGAAATGCCCACATCCTACTGGGGATTCCTTGCCCTGCCGCTCCTGTACCTGCTGTATGTCGCGCTGCGAAGGACGGCAACCCGGACACAGGAGGAGCCACTGCACGATTTTCCACAAAAAGAGGAGCATGCCGTTTAACGTTGCCACCTTCCGCACACGTGCACTGACCGCGATCGTTTTTGTTGTGGTGATGCTCGCGGGGCTGCTGTGGAATGTGTGGTCTTTCTTCATACTTTTTTCCATCGTGCACTTTGGTGCATGGAATGAGTACCAGAAGCTCGTATCGGGATTCAACCCCGACTATGCCACCATTTCTCCGTGGCACCGGTACGGGATCATGATCGCCGGGTGGTGCCTCATGTTGTTTTTCACGAACGACCGCCTCGTTGCAGGATCCGTCACGTTATCTGACGCCGGCTTCTGGCTTGGCCTTGTCATGATCGTTTTGCTTCCTGTTGTGTTCGTGCTTGAGTCGAAAAAGCTGTTGTTGAAAAACATGGTGTATTCACTGGCCGGCATCCTGTATATTTCTTTGTCACTGGGGCTGCTCACGGACCTGCGCACGCGGTGGGACGAAGGGGATTACAGGCTTTCCATGACCGTCCCGCTGCTCGTGATCTTTTCGCTGTGGATCAATGATACCATGGCGTATATCGTCGGCTCGTTCATAGGCAGAACGCAATTGTCGCCCATTTCTCCAAAGAAAACATGGGAAGGAACCATTGGCGGTGTTGTACTGACAATTGTTGTGATTTCAATTCTTGCATACGCCACCGGCCGGCTGCCTGTGCTTCATGCCGGTGTAATGGCGGCGCTGGCAGCCATCACCGGAACCTTTGGCGACCTGTATGAAAGCCGGCTGAAGCGCATGGCGGGTGTAAAGGACAGTGGCAGCATCATGCCTGGTCATGGAGGATTCCTTGACCGTTTCGACTCCCTGCTGTTTGCTGCTGTGGCGGTGTGGTTTTACGCCGTGATTGTATTTGGAGAAAGGTAATAACACCTGTTCGGCATGATTCACTTTGCTTGCATTACAGGTCGCATTTCAATAGCTGTTGAATTGACAATGGAAGTAACGAAACTTTGTAAACAATTCAACCAGGAAGAACCCACAGCAGCAGCGTAAGACATGCCCTAGCTCGCAATCAACACATCGCCAGTAACAGACATGGATGCCCCTGGTGGAC
>DASUVB010000506.1:0-4167 GCA_036373835.1 Flavisolibacter sp.
GATCTGAAGCGCCAGGTGCACCGCAAAACGTCTGCACACCAGAGTGGCATGATATGTTCCGGGGAACAAACGGTATTGTTGTATCAGGCAGGCGCAAAGGACCTTGAAGCAGTGGAAAACATCATCGCGGCGCTGCGTGAATATCACGGCGGAACGCTGATGCTGACGCCCGATGCCATTTATTTTGATGCCGGTCCTGCCCCGCAGCACGCGTCTTTCGTCCAGTTGTCTGCATCGGAATGGGAATACACGGCTGCTGTGGGTAACACCAGCTTCCTGCACATCATCGGCGGGGGACATTGTTCCCTGGCCCTGTCACGCCTGATACGGACGACGGGATTTCATATTACAGTATATGACGACCGGCCCGGCCTGCTGACGATGGAGCAGAATGATGCCGCACATGAAAGGATCACGCTCGGCGACTACACAGAACTGAAGGACCGTGTACCGCAGGGAGACAACATTTACGTTGTGGTCATGACCTTTGGCTACCGTTCCGATGACATGGCGCTCCGTGCGCTGCTGCACCACAGGTTCCGGTACCTGGGCCTTCTTGGCAGCCGCAGCAAGGTTGAAAAAATGCTGGTAGATTATCGGAGGGAAGGCATACCAGAAGACCTGTTGTCACCGATCCGCACGCCGGCAGGGCTGCCGATCAACAGCCGGACACCGGAGGAAATAGCCATCAGCATTGCTGCAGAGATCATACAGGTGAAGAATGTGGTAATTTGAGAATTTGAAAATTTGAAAATGCGGTACGGTTTTTCAAATTAGCACTCAACATTTAGTTTGTTTCCTTCAGTAACGCAAAGGACGCAAACGAATGTGGCAATTTGAAAATTTGAGAATTTGAAAATCAGGTAGGTTTTTTCGAATTGGCATTCAACACTTAGTACTATTACGGTGCGGAGTTTCCTTCTTATCGCAAAATGAATTCATTTAAAATTCAGAATTTAAAATTCAACATTCCCCGTGCATTCAACATTCAAAATCCATCATTCAACATTTCCCGAACAAATCCCATTTAAAATTTAAAATCTAAAATTTAGAATTAAAAAAAGATCACCGGGGCAGTTAAAGCTGAGAGACAGCTACATCCACTATTTTTGCCGAATGTTACCGATTTCAAAACGCGGGCAGCAGATGCCTCCCTCTCCCATCAGGAAGCTTGTTCCATTTGCCGAAACGGCGAAGAAAAAAGGAATCCGTGTATTTCACCTGAATATCGGCCAGCCCGATATTGAAACTCCGCCTTCCCTGTTCCAGGCGATCCGGGAAGCCGATATGCCCGTGCTTGAATACAGTCACAGTGCCGGTAACGAAAGTTATCGCCGCAAGCTGGTACACTACTATAAAAGTGTTGGCATCAATGTCACGCACGAACAGATCCTCGTCACCACCGGTGGCTCGGAGGCGATCCAGTTTGGATTCTTTACCTGCCTCAACCCGGGTGATGAGGTCATCATCCCCGAACCGTTTTATGCGAACTACAACGGGTTCGCTGTGGCCGCGGGCGTCAGCGTGGTTCCCATTACTTCACATATCGAAAACGGATTTGCATTGCCGCCGGTGCAGGAATTTGAAAAGGTGATCACGCCACGCACCAGGGCCATCGTTGTATGCAGCCCGAACAATCCTACCGGTTACCTGTACAGCCGCCAGGAAATGGAAGATCTCAGGACGATATGCCTGAAACATAACCTGTACCTTTTCTCAGATGAGGCCTACCGCGAATTCTGTTACGACGGCAGTTACGTCAGCGCCATGCACCTCGAAGGAATGGAGGATCACGTGATCCTGATGGATACGATCAGTAAAAGATACAGTGCCTGCGGCGCACGCATTGGAGCCTTCGTTACAAAAAACAAGGCGGTGTATGATACGGCGATGAAGTTCGCGCAGGCGCGGCTCAGTCCCCCGGGCCTTGCACAGATCATGGGCGAAGCGGCTGTCGATCTCCCGGCTTCGTATTTCGAAAAACCGAGAGCGGAATACCTGCGCCGCCGGAACCTGCTGGTTGAGCGGTTGAACGCCATGCCGGGAGTTTTCTGCCCTGTGCCCGGCGGAGCTTTCTACGCCATCGCCCGGCTGCCGGTAGATGATTCAGATGTATTCTGCCAATGGCTGCTCGAGTCATTCAGCCATAACAACAAGACCGTGATGCTGGCACCCGCCACCGGGTTTTACGGAACGCCCGGACTTGGAAAACAAGAGGTGCGGCTGGCCTATGTGCTGCGTATGGAGCACCTCTCCGAAGCCATGGATTGCCTGCAGCGCGCGCTCGAGGTTTATCCTGGCAGAACAGTTTCCCTGCATCAAAGCGCGGATGCCGGGATGATTGAGTAAAAAGGTACTCAACAGCACCTTACAGCTTTTTGAGACCGTGGTAAATACCACGGTTTTTTACTGTCCCCCACCTGCCCCGGGGGGCATAATAATTGCACGCATCAAGCCGTAACCAACTGTTAATCATTTTATCTAATTAAAACAAAGAATATGGCACAGGAACAATATGGAAGCTGGCATGCCGACAATGAATTTCAGCCACAGGCCGGCAGTGGTATCGTAAATGTGGGACAGACTGAAAGAATAGCCAGCGCTGCCATCGGCGGATGGATGCTTTCTTCAGCCCTTGGAAATCTTACCTCGCACCCGATCAACAGTCTTGTGAAGCTGGCACTGGGTGGTGTGCTGTTGTATCGCGGCATATCAGGATATTGTTTCGTGTATGATGGCATTGGAAAGACCAGGGGCGTTTCCCAGACCCCGGCCATTAACATCCGCACCGGCCTTATTGTGAACAAGCCGAAAGATGAAGTATATGCTTTCTGGAGGAAGCTGGAAAACCTGCCCCTGTTCATGAAGCACCTCGCTTCTGTGACCGAGATCGATTCCAAGCATTCACATTGGGAGGCAGTGTTGCCGGGAAATATCGGCAAGATCAAGTGGAACGCCGAGATCGTAAAGGAAGAAGCCGGGTATATGATCGGCTGGCAGTCCATCCCGAATTCCATGATCAATAATGCGGGCAAGGTCACCTTCCACGATGCGCAGGGCGGACAGGCAACGGAACTGGAAGTGGTGATCAGCTATCACCCGCCGGCAGGTGAACTGGGCAGCGGTATTGCCAGGGCTTTGAACCCGGTTTTTGAAAAGATGATCCGCCAGGATGTGATGAATTTCAAGGAATATATCGAGACGAAACATGCGGGGACTGAAAACACGAATGACAACCCGAATATTCTGCGCAGCGAAAAGGAAAGCGTGCAGCAGGGATCCGGTAACCAGCCCGCTGATTCGTATGTGAACCGATAATAACCAGGTGGGTGATCCTCACCTTTTTTGCAGTGCCTTCACAATTTGATTTTCCCCGGAAGCGGTGAATCTGTATTTTTGCAGCCGCGCCGAGGTAGCTCAGTTGGTTAGAGCACAGGATTCATAACCCTGAGGTCGGCAGTTCAAATCTGCTCCTCGGTACAATGCCCCGATTTTCGGGGTTTTTTGTTTCCCGGACGGCCCGCGACCCGCTCATTATGGCCGGGCTCCATCTGGCAGAAATTCACCGCATCTATGGTTGCTGTAGAACAAATTCTACAAAGGCCGGCATTTACGCCTGTTATCCCACCTTGGATTTTCAAAAACTCCCGTTTATCCCGCATAGGGGGCGGGCCTGTTATTTGTGACGCTATCGGAGCCATCCAGCCAATGCAAACAGAAAAAAAACAACCCAATTACCTGAAAAAAACTGCCAGGATCATCCTGAAAACGGTGCTCTTCCTGGTGCTTTTTGTGCTGCTGCTGTTCCTGCTGATGTTTACACCCCCGGTTCAGAAATTCCTGACCGTTCGGGTTCAGAACTATCTCGAAAACAAGCTGCAGACCCGTGTGCGCATCGGGAGGATTGCTTTTGGGATTTCCGGCAATGTCAGCCTGCTGAATGTTTATATTGAAGACCGTGCGAAAGATACGCTGCTGTCGGGTGAACGGATCCGTGCCCACCTCAATTATGCCCGGCTCCTCTCGAACGAGGTGGAAGTTAAGGACATTGAATTGCTGAACATCGTTGCCAAGGTACGGCGCACACTCCCCGATACGGCCTTTAATTTCCAGTTCATCGTTGATGCGTTTGCAGTCGAAAAAAAGAAACGCAGCGATACGGCAGCC
>DASUVB010000507.1:0-5893 GCA_036373835.1 Flavisolibacter sp.
GGTAGCACAGACCTGGGGCCGACAGCACATTGGAAGGGGAGATGAGATCATCATTTCAACCATGGAGCACCACTCTAACATTGTTCCATGGTATATCCTCTGCGAAGAAAAAGGTGCGACGCTAAGGGTGATCCCGCTGAATGAGTCAGGGGAGCTGGAGCCCGGGGCCTTTGAAAAATTGCTGGGACCCCGTACAAAGCTGGTGGCAATATCACATGTGTCCAATGCGCTCGGAACGATCAATCCCGTGAAGGAGATCGTCGCGCGGGCGCATGAAGCCGGTGCCGTGGTGCTGGTGGATGGTGCCCAGTCCGCGGTTCATCTCGATATTGATGTGCAGGACCTTGATTGCGATTTCTTTTCATTTTCCTCACACAAAGTATACGGCCCTACCGGTGTTGGCGCACTTTATGGAAAAACGCATTTGCTCGAGAGCATGCCCGTATACCAGGGTGGGGGTGAAATGATCAGGGATGTGTATTTCGACAAGATCATCTACAACGATCTGCCTTACAAATACGAGGCAGGCACACCCAACATCGCCGACACCATCGCGTTCAGGGCAGCGCTTGACTTCACAAAGCGGATCGGCAAACAGCAAATTCGCGAGCATGAAAATCGCCTGCTGGAATATGCGACTGCCCGGTTAGAACAGATACCAGGCCTGCGCATTATCGGGCAGGCACGCAACAAGATCAGCGTCATCTCATTCGTGGTGGACAAGGTGCACCCGCAGGACCTTGGAATCCTGCTGGATAACCGCGGCATCGCCGTACGTACAGGTCACCATTGTGCGCAGCCACTGATGGAATGCTACAAAATACCGGGAACGACGCGTGCCTCCTTTGCCATGTACAATACAATGGAGGAAGTTGATAAACTCGTCGACGGCCTGCAGCGCGCCATAAAAATGTTGTTGTAATGACGGGTGCATCCACCATACCGGAAATTGAGAAAGAAATTGTTGAAGAGTTTTCGCTTTTCGACAGCTGGGATGATAAATACGAATACATCATTGACCTGGGCAAGAGGCTGCCGCCACTGGATGATGTACATAAAAAGGACGACAACCGCGTGCGCGGGTGCCAGTCAACTGTATGGCTGGTGGCAGATTACCAGGACGGTCGCATTTATTATAAAGCGGACAGTGACGCGGTGATCGTAAAAGGCCTGATCAGCATGCTGATCAGGGTGCTGTCGGGGCAAAAGCCCGATGACATTGTGAGTGCGCCGCTGACTTTTATAAACGACATAGGTATGATGTCACACCTGGCGCAGACAAGGTCGAACGGGCTGCTGGCGATGGTGAAGCAGATGAAAAATTATGCATTGGCATATAAATTAAAAAATGCAGGATGATGGAAGAGAACCTGAGAGACAAGGTAATTACGTGCTTGCAGACCATCTATGACCCGGAGATCCCGGTGAATATTTATGAACTGGGGCTGATCTACCGCGTTGATGTGTTGCCGATCAATAATGTGCAGATCGTAATGACGCTGACTGCGCCAGGTTGTCCGGCCGCACAATCCCTGCCGGTGGAAATCGACCAGAAAGTGCGACAGATAGAAGGCATCAATGATGTGCATGTTGCCGTCACCTGGGATCCGCCATGGGACAAAAGTATGATGTCGGAGGCTGCCCAGCTGGAACTAGGCTGGCTTTAAAGAAACAGGATATAAAATGAAAATAACCGCACAGGAAGAATATGGTTTGCGCATCCTGATCAGGATTGCTTCATGCACCGACCGTGATGGCATGAGCATCCCGCAGCTCAGCGAAGCAGAAGGCCTTACCACGCACTATGTGGCCAAGCTGACCCGTACGCTCAGGATGGCGGGTTTTATCAACAGCACACCAGGCAACAAGGGAGGATACGTGCTGGCCAAGCCCGCCGTGTCGATCGTAATCAACGATGTGCTGAAATCACTGGGTGGTCCATTGTTTGACAAGGAATTCTGTGGCTCTCATTCCGGCACGCTCAACCTTTGCACGCATTCGGTCGATTGCTCTTCGCGTTCGCTATGGCAAATGATACAATTCATCCTTGATAAATTCCTGGACCAGATCACGCTACACGACCTGGTGAATCCTGAAAAAACATCTTCGAATATTTTCCAGCGGCTGCTGGGGCAGGATGCGTTGCTGGCGCCGCACGCGCGTACCGTCAAAGTGCAGTGATCAGCCAAGTTCCAGTTGCAGTTGCCTTACCGTTGCGGGTGTTTCAGCATGCCTGCTGATCTGGTAAACCTTCGTTTCTTCATACCGCGAAGCCACAACCACGTGCACGTCACCGGCGTGTGGCCGGAACAACTGGTGCACCAGGTCGGGGCAGTTGTTGTTCCGGGACAGGTGTGACAGGAACAGGTGACTCATGAAATCAGGGCGGTGCGCACAGAAAAGCTCGAGCGCCTGCTGGTTGGACAGGTGGCCATGCTCGCTCCTGATGCGGCGCTTCAGGTATACGGGGTAGCTTCCTTTTTCGAGCATTTCGTCATCATAGTTCGCTTCCAGGAAGGCAGCATGGCATTTACGGAATTGCTGGATGACGTGCTCGCAGGGTGTGCCTATGTCGGTGAAGATACCCACGCGGGTGTCTTCATGAACGATACTGAAGCTGAATGGGTCGGCTGCGTCATGTTTCTTTGGGAAAGGGATCACGGCCAGCTTGCCAATGTGCACCTGCTGATACGATGTGAACGGCCGTACCAGGCTGTCACTTACACTGAGGCCGCTGTAGCGCAGCGTTCCTGCCGTGATGTACACCGGGACCTGGTATTTTTTTGCCAGCACCGGAAGGCCCCTGATATGGTCGGAATGTTCATGGGAAATAAAAACCGCCTTCACCTTACTCATCAAAAGACCGAGGCGCTTCATCCGCTTTTCGATTTCCCTGCAGGAGATGCCAGCATCTACCAGGATTGCTTCGTGGTGGTTGCCGATATAAAAGCAGTTTCCGTTACTTCCGGTATTCAGCGAGGAAACAAACAGGGACATGAACAAAGAAACCTTAATTTAATCAAAGTAGCATGTGCGTGGATAAATTTTAAGCACGATTGCGGACCACCTGTCAACTATGGGATTCGGTTTCCTTTCGCTGCCGGCTGCGTTCGTAGGGAATATAAATGCTCAGGAAACAGCCTTCACCGGGGGCCGTATTGAAATAAACTGACCCATTGTGCAGTTCCACGCGGCTGTAGATGCTTTTCAGGCCAATGCCCTTTGCCGCGTTTTTCAGGTCGAATCCGATGCCGTTGTCCTTCACCTCCACATCAATCGACTGGTCGCTGGCCTGGATGACCATTTCCGCCTTGTCAGCCCGTGAATGTTTGATCACGTTGGTGAGATGCTCCTGGAGAATTCGGAACACCGACAGGGCTACGGGAGCGGGCAACTGGTCGAGGTATTCCTGGCCGCTGATGCTCACCTCGATGTTGATCCTGCCGGACAGGTTGATGTTCTGGGTCATTTCGCGGATGGCCTGCTCGAAGCTCATTTCCTTAAGGTGTGCCGGGTTCAGCCGGTGGCTGATGTTGCGGATTTCGTCAATGGCGTCCTGGATGTAACGCGTTGTGTTCTCGATGAACGGTGAGTGGTTGCCATTGTGTATTTCCTGTTCCAGCAGGAGCTTGCAGGTCGTGAGGATCTGGTTGACATTATCATGGAGCTCGTATGCGATCTCCGAACGTTCTTTTTCCTGGGCTTCAAGAACGGCTGAAACCAGCTGTTGCCGTCTTATTTCCTCCAGCATTGCCAGCCGTTGCTGCAGGATTTTTTTCTCGCTGATATTCTCACCAAAGCTCAGGATACCCGTGACAATTCCCCGCTCTTTAAGAATTATAGTATTGTACCAACTGATGAATTGCGTATTGCCTTTAAGTGTCCGGATACTGCTCTCAAAGAATTGCGGCGGATATCGTTCGGCGGTGACCAGGTCATGAAACAGCGCGCGGATCTCGTCACGGTTTTCTGCAGAGAGGAACGAGGTAAACCAGTTGTGGCCGATCACATCTTTTTTTTCTGCTTCCAGCAGCCTGCATCCCTGGCTGTTGATAAAAACAACCGTCCCACTGACATCGAGACCCAGGACCATCCCGGTAACGAGGTCGAGGTATCCCTCGGCACCGTTGAGCAAAGTTTTTTCCATACGTACCAGGGGTCGAAATTACAGAGGGCGATAGCACGTAACAACCGTATTATTACGGATGGCAGACTGAAAATATACCCCGGTTGTTAAACCAGCGATCCGGCAGAATCATGCACCTGCTTCAGGCGGTCGTAATTCAGGGAGTAAAAAATGAATTTGCCATCACGTTCCGTGCATACAAGTCCTGCCTTGCGCAGGATCGCAAGGTGCTGTGAGGCGACGGATTGCTCCAGGCGCAGCTTGATGTAGATCTGTGTTACAGTCATCCGACCTTGTTCATGTATCAGCTTTACCATCTGCTGGCGCAACTTGTGATTGATGGCTCGGAAAATCAGGCTCGCTTTCTTTAATTCAAGCGTTTTCAGGTCCAGCGTATCCATTTGCATTGTCACTTGCATGGTCAGGTTTTTGGTGGCAATATAGAGAACCTGTCCAAAGATGCAGCACCCCTAAAGCCATTATATAAAATTCTAATGAGATTCTAATGTCCCGCCACCGCAGCGGGTTTGGGCCGATTGATTCTCAATGTTGTAATTTGCGCCGCATGGACAGCCAGAAAATCCTCCTGGTCGAGGACGAGCCTAAAATAGCCGATGCCCTGAGGGTAGGGCTGGCGGAGAGCGGGTACGAGGTAACGGTGGCATATGACGGCCATATGGGGTACCGGCTGTTTGAATCCCAATCCTTTGACCTAACCATCCTGGACATTAACCTGCCTGGGATCAATGGTTATGATTTATGCAAGAAGATCCGCAGCTCCAACACGCACATGCCGGTGATCATGCTGACGGCACTCAGTTCTCTGAACGACAAAATAGAGGGATACGACGCAGGCGCAGATGACTACCTTATTAAGCCTTTCGAATTCCGGGAGCTGTTGATGAAGGTCCGTGTGCTGCTCCGCAGGAGCACCGGTCATGCGCCCCCTGCAGGCAATGTGCTGGCTGCCGGTGACCTGGAAATGAACCTGGATAACAAAGAAGTTCACCGCGGGGATAAGGAGATCAACCTGACCGCCAAGGAATTCCAGCTTTTGGAATACCTGATGCGGAACAAGAACAGGGTGGTGTCCCGCGCGGACATCGCGGTAAACGTATGGGATATTGATTTTGACACCAATACCAACGTCATCGACGTGTATATCAGCTACTTGCGGAACAAAGTGGACAAGAATTTCAAGGAGAAGCTGATCCAGACACAGGTCGGTATGGGTTATATTTTAAAGGAAAACTAGCATGCCCGTACGCATCAGAATCACCCTGCTTTTCACCGGGATCGTTTTCGTGATCCTGGGACTGGTGTGTGTTACCGTGTATTATTTCAACGTTAACAGCCGCAGGAACTACATTGAAACACGCCTGACCAACCTGGCACTGACTACGGGGCGCTTCCTGAGCCGTGCAGAAACGTTCAGTCCACGCATCCTGCAGAAGATCGATTCCCTGACTGCCATCGCCTTTACACACAAAACCGTAATGGCATTCGACCAGCACGACCGGAAAATTTATTCTTTCAATGACGACGATGCCGATACGATTGTAGTAGATACCGGCATGCTGAGAGCAGTACGCTCCCGGGGACGTATTTACCAAACCATGGGTGATAAGGACGTGGTATTCTATCACTACAACCAGGGTGCCGACCTGGTTGTGGTCGCTGCAGGCTACGATATCTTCGGGCGCCAGACGATACGCTCTCTTTTATACATCCTGCTGCTTAGTTTTTTTTTCGGGCTGTGCATCGCCA
>DASUVB010000508.1:0-2268 GCA_036373835.1 Flavisolibacter sp.
GCATGTCGCGCAGCTTCACCAGCGTGGGATTGTTGATCTCCGTTGCCAGCTGTACCCCCAGGGCCGATTCGTAACGGTTGGTGCTGCCGGGATAGCCCCAGATCATCGTGAAATCACCCTGCTTCACACCTTTGATTGACACGGGCAGATGCCACTTTGGCTTCAGCGGCACATTTTCCGTACTGTATGCAGCAGGCTTGCCGTCTTTTGAAGCATACACGCGGAAAACGGAGAAGTCGCCGGTATGGCGCGGCCATTCCCAGTTGTCAGTATCACCACCGAACTTGCCGATGGATTCAGAAGGTGCTCCCACGAGGCGCACATCGCGGTAGCGCTGGTACACGAACGCCAGGAACTGGTTGCCCCTGAACAATGAGCTGACGCGGGTCTCAATGCTGTTCGCCGGGTCGCTCATGCGGGTGTTGATGCGCGAGAGCAGCTGGTTCTGGCGCGTGATGCGCTCCTGGCCGGTGAGGCCTTTCAGGGAGTCCATTACCTGCTTTGTTACGTCTTCGATGCGCAGGAGGAATTGAACGGAGAGATTGCCACCGGGAATTTCTTCACCACGGTTCTTTGCATAGAATCCGTCGCGGAGATAGTTCTTTTCAACGGTGCTGGCATCAGCAATGACATTGTATCCACAGTGGTGGTTGGTGAACAGGAGACCCTGCGGGCTCACCATTTCACCGGTGCAGCCACCGCCGAAGATCACGATCGCGTCCTTGAGGGAGGCTTTGTTCACACTGTATAATTGTTCTTTGGTGAGCTTGAGGCCTTTTTTCACCATGTCGTTGTACACCTGCTGCCCGAGAAGTATCGGGAGCCACATGCCTTCATCGGCAGCTGCTCTGAACAGTATGGTTACACTTAAAAAGAGGGTAATAAAAAGTTTTCTCATATTCTGATTGTTTAAACCTATAGCCGTAGCGGATATAGCGACCGCAAACGTAATTAAAAATTGGCCCGAGCCCAAGGACAATTGTCAGGATTAGTGCTATTTTACGCATCATTTGCTTATGAGGATCCTTCGTATTTCCCTGCTGTTTTTTGTTGCCCTTGGTTGGCTGGCCGGTTGTAAGAAGTCGGATGTACCCCCCAACCAGCAGCCACAGCAACCTGTGATCCAGGCGCCTGCCGCCTTTGGTTATTATGTTGTTGGTTATTTCCCTTCCTACCGAAACCTGGCGGATGTGCCCGATGTGAAGTTCCGGATGTGTAACGTGGTGAACTATGCCTTTTTTGGTGTCAATGCCAATAAGGAGCTCACGGTGAACAACCCGTCCCTGGTACCGCAGGTGATCACGAAGGCAAGGGCCAATAACGCAAAGGTTTTCATGAGCATCAACGACGGCTCGGGTGATGGCAAGACCAACTTCAGGAACATGGCCGCCACGGCTGCGGGGCGCTCGCATTTTGTACGGAACGTGATGTCGCACGTGCGGCAGTGGGGATTTGACGGTGTTGACGTTGACTGGGAGTTCCCGACCACGAGTGACGGAACTGATATTACGTTTACAGCTTTAATGAAGGAATTGTCCGACTCGCTTCATACGAATGCCAAATATTACCTGACCGCCGCCATCACCGCCGGTAAATATGCCGGTGGTATCCGCGACGCCATCAAATCGGAATTGTTCGCATATGTCGATTTCTTTAATATCATGGCATATGATGATTTCAGCACCACCGTGCCGTACCGCCATCACAGCGACTATACGCTGGCGCAAACCTGCCTGAATTACTGGCTCACCACGCGCGGCATGCCCAAAGCGAAATGCGTCCTGGGCTTCCCGGCATATGGCCGACCGTCCGGGATCACCCAAAGCGGCACGGTCCTGGCCTACCGCGATATTCTTGCAAAGGGCGGCAGCCCGCTCTCCGATTCGGCAGTCGTAACAAACGGCAGTTTTACCAACTACACCATTTATTACAACGGCCAGCCCACGGTAAAGAAAAAGGCCAAACTTGCAAAAGACATTGCCAATGGCGTGATGATGTGGGAGAAGTGGCACGACGCGCACGATGGCAACAGCCTGCTGAAGGCGGCGTGTGATACGGTGGGAAGGGTTTATTGAGACGGGAGTTCCGAGCCGGGAGACGGGAGGAACTGGTTGCTGGTTGTTAGTTGCTTGTTGCCGGATTTAAATCAAAACACTCCTTTTGTTATTCTACCTTCTGTCTGAGTGGCGTAATTGTAACGCAGAGGACGCAAAGGCCGCAAAGAATACGCAAAGGGTCAAACGAAACGTAAGTCTGGAAACGGAAGAA
>DASUVB010000509.1:0-2522 GCA_036373835.1 Flavisolibacter sp.
GCCTGGCCCACCGCGCGGATGGCCAGCGAAGAGAAAATGAAGGGGATCATGCCGCCGACGAACAGGGAAGCCAGTACATCGGCCTTGTAAATATCAATACCCGAAATACCGGCGACACCGACAAAGGCTGCAAACAGGGCCAGGGCGGTCAACGCCGCAGAGGCGATGGCGAATCCCTTTCCGGTAGCGGCTGTTGTATTTCCTACGGCATCCAGTGTGTCCGTCTTTTCGCGCACTTCCTTGGGTAACTCGCTCATTTCTGCAATTCCACCCGCGTTGTCAGCGATCGGTCCGAAAGCATCGATCGCCAGCTGCATGGCCGTTGTCGCCATCATTCCCGCGGCAGCGATCGCAACACCATAAAGTCCAGCCAGCTCATAGGAGCCGTAAATACCAGCCGCCAGCACCAGGATGGGCAGGAAGGTCGATTCCATTCCCACTGCCAGGCCACCGATCACGTTCGTGGCATGGCCTGTGGCCGACTGGCGGGTGATGGAGTTCACCGGGCGCTTGCCCATGGCTGTATAATATTCCGTAATAATGCTCATCAGCGTACCTACGACCAGGCCGACCGCGATGGCACCAAAAACATCCATTTTATCGAAAACAAAACCGCGCAGGTGCATTTCTGTTGCGGGAAGGATAAAATCCACCAGGAAGAATGATGCGATTGCGGTTAGAATGATCGATCCCCAGTTACCCATGTTCAGGGCGCGTTGCACAACAGCCGTGCTGATGCCCGCGCTGTCGCTGATCCGCACGAACCAGGTACCAATGATAGAGAAAATGATACCGACACCCGCGATCAGCATGGGCAACAGGATGGGAGAGAAGCCATTGAAGCCGTCTTCGAGCGGACCCGCGTTGCCGCCCGTTACCTCATGGCCCAGCACGATCGTGGCGAGCACCGTAGCGACATAAGACCCAAAAAGGTCGGCACCCATACCGGCAACGTCTCCAACATTGTCACCCACATTATCAGCAATGGTGGCCGGGTTGCGCGGATCATCCTCGGGGATGCCGGCTTCCACCTTGCCCACCAGGTCGGCGCCCACGTCGGCAGCCTTTGTATAAATACCGCCACCCACGCGCGCAAACAGCGCAATGCTTTCAGCGCCCAGTGAAAAGCCGGTAAGCACTTCTATTGCGCGGGTCACTTCCTGGGAGGTGGAAATGGCTTCCGGTGCAAAAATTTTCAGAAGAACGATAAAGACGCCACCGAGACCCAGCACGGCGAGTCCCGCAACGCCCATTCCCATAACGGCACCCCCTGTAAAAGATACGTTCAGGGCTTTGGAAAGCGAGGTACGGGCTGCATGGGCGGTTCGCACATTGGCGCGCGTTGCTGCGCGCATCCCGATGTAGCCGGCCAGCGCACTGAAGAAGGCGCCGACGATGAATGCAATCGCAATTGACCAGTGTGATTCCTCGCTGCGGCTTCCCATGAAGCCGAGCAACAGGGCCACGATCACACCAAAATAGCTCAGGATCTTCCATTCCGCCTTCAGGAACGCCATGGCACCCTGTGCAATATAAGCGGCGATCTCACGCATCCTGTCGGTTCCATCATCCTGCTTGCTCACCCAGACAAATTTCCACAGTGTATATAATAAGCCAATTAAACCCATTGCCGGGACCAGATAGAAATACAGGTCAGAATTCATACTGCAGTTTTAGTTAGATTTTGTGGACGGCAAAGATAGGGGTTGAGGCATTACAAGTAGCGCGCGCCGTGGCAGGCTGCTGGCTTACTTCTTTGATACGGAACCCGTTGGCAAATTGACTTGTTTTAATGAAAAGTCTCCCGGCGGGAGACTTTTATCAGGCGTGGGTGGATGCAATCTTGTCAAACGGTTTTCGAGTCGGACGCCTGTGGTTTTTCATGGAGGTCTTGCAAAGGGTGGTGGGTTTCACAGGATACGCAAACGGGCCAGCTGGTTTTCATAGATATTGAAGATCCTTGTTATTAATTGGTAACCGCTGCGACGAAAACGTAACCGTCAGCGGGGAGAAAACTGGCGAAAGGCCTGCGACAGGAACAGGATCACATCACCGGCCGTCATCGTTTCAGCTGAAAGTGCTTCCGCTGCGCGATCAGCCGCATAGCCATGCAGGTACACGCCCAGGAGAGTGGCGGCATGTGGTGTATAGCCCTGTGCCAGCAGCGCCGTGATGATCCCGGTAAGAACATCGCCGCTGCCACCTTTAGCCAGGCCGGCGTTGCCGGTGGTATTAAAATAATTTCCCGAGGCAGGTGTTGCGATAAAAGTGTGATGTCCTTTCAGGACAATGATCACTTTCATTGAAACGGCCTGGCGGATGGCCGTATGGATGCGGTCGAAATCATTTTCGTGGGATCCGAACAGCCTGTCAAATTCCTTCGGGTGCGGTGTCAGGATGGAATTCTCAGGAAGTGCCGTTGGGCCATCCTGCAGCGCCAGTGTATTGATCCCGTCGGCGTCGATCACCACGGGGCGCCGGTAACGTCGAAGGATATACGTAAACATCTGCTGCGTATCCGG
>DASUVB010000510.1:0-8067 GCA_036373835.1 Flavisolibacter sp.
CCTCAAACCTTCCCCGGTCACCGAAGCTTTAGCGAAGGTGACAAACTTCAAACCATACTGAGCCTGCCGAAGTATGACACCGATTGTGCCCGGCGGGTCACGTAACCACCAGTTTTTTGAAATGATCAATTGACGAAGAGGCCCGTCGGTAGCGTATTTGTCATACTGAGCCTGTCGAAGTATGACACCGATTGTGCCCGACGGGTCACGTAACCACCAGGTTTTTTGAAATGATCAATGGACGAACAGACCCGTCGGGGGAACACGGAATCAATCCTCAAACCTTCCCCGGTCACCGAAGCTTTAGCGAAGGTGACAAACTTCAAACAATACTGAGCCTGTGGAAGGGTGTGGGATTATCCCTTACCCGGAATTTCAATTTTCATATCGTTATTGATCGAAAGTATCAGCAGGCACGCTGCCGTGCAGAATACAGGGCTCGTGATGCAATGATGTCCTTCCCAGCTTCCGTCGGCCTTCTGTATGGCCAGCAGCTTTTTCATCATGGTAGTGTACCATTGCTTCCACTCGTTTCCTCCCTGCATAATGACGGATTCTCCTGTCATCAGGTAGCTGATGAATTCTTCCCCGCCATTGCTGCCGAATCCTGCCATCACGTCCTCGCTCATGGCGCTTGTCTTCGTGCTCTCATTGATCATATAAGCGGTGGACAACTTCTTCGCTTCCGCCGGGGCCACGCCTGCCTTTTGCAGTGTTACCTCATCCATCTTCGCGTCGGCCTGCACGCGTCCTTCTTTCTTTGCTTTATCTACAATGTCTTTGGCCTTCCTGGCTTCCTTCGCACTGGCGCGCGAGGTGCTGGAAAAAGAATAGAGCATCACGCCCGCAGCTTTGCCGGTGATGGCTGATTTCGTTGCCGTATCGAAATTGCCCTTCTGGTAATTCTTCGACCTTTCCAGGACCGCGGAATCCACGGTGATCCCGGCTTCTTTTGCAGCTTCCAGAGCATTATCGGCGAGCGCGGATTGCAGCACAGGCGCCCAGCCGCCCCCTTTCCATCCGCCATCGGCGTCCTGTTCTTTCTCAATGCGCTTTACACATTTATCCAGGGCGGCTTTCACGCGGTCGTGCATCGGGTGCCGTGCATGTATCTTCAGGAAATTCGTAAAGTATTGCACGGTGAGAATGGCATCAATATTCTGACCCAGCTTTTGCTGTGGCTGAGTGCCATCCAGCGTGGTGAGCCTGGGCTGGTTCTCACTCCACGATTCCACCGCTTTCAGCAGGTATAATGTTCCCTTTTTCAGTGCATCAGAATAGACTCCTTCAGCCAGGGTGTTGCCGGTGCGGAGCAACGACAACGTTACAAAAGCGGTTGTGGCCGGATCCGTTTGCACAGCATGCGGGTCGCGCACTTCCTGGCGGTAATGCGTGCCGGCACCCCATCCTCCATCAGGCGACTGCGCTTTTGCAAGCCAGCTGAGGCCTGACTGGATAGAAGCACGCGCTTCATCGGGCAGCACCATCGTAGGCCGGGTAAGCGGCCCCTCCTCCAGTCCAAAAATGGTCTTCATCACGCAAACAGGAGCTTCGGGATCGCAGGTGATCTCCGATCCCTGCGGATGGTTATGAACGGAATTTGTTTTCGAAGGAAAAATCCGGAACGCAAAGGCAAAACTGATCACTGCGGTTACACCCAGTAACAGCAGGAGGGCTTTTTTTGATTTGATCATGGCCGGTGTTTTAAGTGTATTGGGGAGTTGACATTTTGTTGGTTTTTGACGGCCGTCAGGAGTGAGATGCAAGGGTGGATGGAATTACACAACAATGTGGCAATTTCCTGCCTGGCGGCAGACAGGGAAAATTTGAGAATTTGAAAATTTCCTTGCGCTTCCCGCATCTACAACTACAGTTCAACCAGGTTAACGGCAAAAAATTGTTAATGGCATCCCTCCATGAGCCCTTCCCGTTTGCAGTTTTTTTGTTAATGCCCAGGCATTCAGGGGCCTTTAACAATTGCCGGTGCCGAATGGCATGGTGTTCGCAAATAATCAGGTAAAGAACCAGATATGAAAAATCTCTACACTTCAAAAACGCAACTCATGAAAAAGGCATTCGGCATATTTACCATAGCTGCAGTGATGGTGGCCTGTAACAGTGCCCCGAAGACTGCGGATATGACCGCGACGCAACCAGTCCCGGCAATAACAACGGATACCGCCGGCCTGGCACAATTCCAGGCATGGAAGGCCCAGAACGAGCTGGCACTGATGAACCAATATATGAATCCTGAGGCCCCGGTTGCCGCAGCAGCCCCGACCGTCAGAAGGTCCGGCGGAGCAACAAGTACCAGGAGTACCTCAACCGCACGTCGTTCCGGTTCCGGAACATCGGGTAGTGCAGGGTCAACTTCAACAGCCTCGGCTAAGAAAGGCTGGAGCAAGGCCGCTAAGGGGGCTGTAATTGGTGGTGTGGCCGGTGGTGCCGCAGGTGCAGTCATTAACAAGAAAAACCGCGTAGCCGGTGGTGTTATCGGTGCCGTGATCGGCGCAGGTGGTGGTTATGTCATCGGACGCCAGATGGATAAGCGTGACGGACGAAACTAAAAAAAATGCGGGCGATGCCCGCATTTTTTAATGTGGCAATTTGAGAATTTGAAAATTTGAAAATTGACCTTAACGAAATGCTTTATCTGCTGCCATCAAACATCGATCATTTACCATGCTTTCGTCGTGGAAAGACATCATACTTCATCTACAATTTTTAACCTCATTTCCTACCTGTTAGGCAATCTAAAATCGTTAGAAACGGTTATGGCTGCAGACACCTCTCCATTTTCAAATTCTCAAATTTTCAAATTAGTAACCCTTTCGCTGAGGGAGCATCCAACCCATCATTATCACATTGGCAAATTGTCCAGTTGAATTTTCAAATTCTCAAATTCTCAAATTTTCAAATTAATCAAAGCTTTGATTCGACGCAGACGCGCGTTTCAGCAGCTGGTCGAATTGCTGCGGGCTGAGGTCATTGTAGAAGAAGTATACGGGATCCACCTTGCGGTTGTTCTTATGCACTTCGTAATGGCAGTGCGGTCCGGTTGATTTGCCGGTAGAGCCTACGTAGCCGATGATCTCCCCGCGCTTGACGCGCTGGCCTGGCCGCACCTTCACCCGCACCATATGCCCGTACAGCGTTTCATAACCATAGCCATGGTTGATGATCACGTGAATGCCGTATCCGGTGCCAAGATTACCGGCCACCTTCACCGTTCCGTCAGCAGTAGCGTAAATGGGCGTGCCCTGGGGCGCTGCGAAATCAAGGCCTGAATGCATCTTGACGGTCTTGTAAATTGGATCGATACGATAGCCGAAACCCGACGCGATCCTGTCCAGTTGCTGGTTGCTCACAGGCTGGATCGCCGGCGTTGCCGCCAAAAGTTTTTCTTTATTATTAATGAGCCCTGCAATTTCATTGTAGCTGGCCCGTTGCGCTGCAATGCGGTTCTTCAGCACGTTGAGGGTGTTGTGAACCGAACGCACCAGCTCATTGTCCGACATGCTTTCGACCAGCGCAATCTCCTTGCGACGCTCGAGGTACGTGGCACGCGCACTGTCGGGAAGGGGTGTGGCTTCGAAAATGCTGCGGTAAACGCTGTTGTCGCGCTTTTCCAGTTCCGACATTTTCAATTCGATCTGGCGGATAGAATCGGCAAGGTCACCGATGTCTGCCTTCAGGCTCTGGTTCTGTATGCGCAGGAATTTCTCATTGGGCGAACCGACGAACTGGAAGGCGAAATAGGAAATGAGTGCGGCGGTAACAAGGGCGGCGGCAAGGAACCCGAAAATGCGCAGGAGTTTCACCCGCAACGGAGTTACCAGTTTTTCATATCGGAGCGTATGGGTGTTATAGTAATATTTGATTTTCTTCATGACGGATGAAGGTCGTTATGGAGCCCGGAAGCCGCGCCTCCGCGGTGCAGGCTGCATTGGGCTTTCACCATTCACTGTTACCTTTGCTCCCCCAAAGGGAGCCTAAAATAGAGCATATAAAGCAAAAAACAATCTTTTATTGTGATGATGACCAGCGCTGCTATCCGAAAAGCATTTCTTGATTTCTTCCGTGAAAGGGGCCACCAGATTGTTCCTTCTGCACCCATTGTTATCAAAAACGATCCAACGCTGATGTTCACCAATGCCGGTATGAACCAGTTCAAGGATTATTTCCTCGGTAACCAGCAGGCGCCCTGGCCACGGGTTGCCGATACGCAGAAATGTCTTCGTGTCAGCGGTAAACATAACGACCTGGAAGAGGTGGGCGTGGATACGTATCATCACACCATGTTCGAGATGCTCGGCAACTGGAGCTTCGGTGATTATTTTAAAAAAGACGCGATCGCATGGAGCTGGGAGCTGCTGACAAAAGTACTGGGCGTCCCGGAGGACCGTCTGTACGTCACCGTTTTTGAAGGCGATGCGCAGGAAGGCCTGCCCAGGGATGAGGAAGCCGCCGCTGCGTGGGCAACATGGATCAGCCCCGATCGCATCCTGCTCGGGAATAAAAAAGACAATTTCTGGGAGATGGGTGATACGGGACCGTGCGGGCCCTGCACCGAGATCCACGTGGACACCAGGCCTGATGATGAACGGAAGCTGTTGGATGGGAAGACCCTGGTAAATGCCGACCACCCGCAGGTGATTGAGATCTGGAACAACGTGTTTATTCAGTTCAACCGCCTGAAGGATGGAAGCCTCCAGCCACTGCCGGCGAAGCACGTGGACACCGGCATGGGTTTCGAAAGACTGGTGCGTGTGCTGCAGGGAAAGCAGTCCAACTACGATACGGATGTGTTCAGCGGAACGATCGCTGCCATCGAAACAATCACGGGGCATAAATACCTGTCATCGGAAAGCCGCGCCGATATCGCCTTCCGCGTAAACGCAGATCACATACGTGCAATCTCGTTTACCATCGCGGACGGCCAGCTCCCTTCCAATACCGGGGCAGGTTACGTGATCCGCCGCATCCTGAGAAGAGCAGTGCGCTATTATTATTCCTATCTCGGTTACCAGCAGCCGATGCTGTACCAGCTGGTGCCGGTGGTGGCGGAACAGTTTGCAGACGTGTTCCCTGAACTGAAAAAGCAGGAAGCATTCGTGGGCAAGGTGATCCGCGAAGAAGAAGAAGCTTTCCTGCGCACCCTTGAGAAAGGATTGAAGCGCATCGAAGCGATCATCGCGTCTGCCAAAGAAACTATTTCCGGCCGCGAGGCATTTGAACTGAACGATACGTACGGCTTCCCGCTCGATCTCACGACGCTGATCGCGCATGAGCGCAACCTGAAAGTGGATGAAGCAGGCTTCGAGGCAGCACGCAGGGAGCAGCAGGAACGCGGGCGGAAGGCAGGCCAGGTGGATACAGAGGACTGGGTGAGCCTGCGGGAAATATCGTCCAGCGAATTTGTGGGCTACGACCAGACAACCGCTACGGCGCACGTGGTAAAATACCGCCGCGTAAAGGCAAAGGGAAAGGAAGCATTCCAGGTCGTCCTCGACCAGACCCCTTTTTACGCGGAGAGTGGTGGCCAGGTTGGTGATACCGGCATGCTGGTGGCCGGGAGCGAGAAGATCCGCATTGTTGACACCAGAAAGGAGAATGACCTTATTATACATATTGCCGAAAAGCTGCCCGCAGACTTCGGCGGTGAAGTGCAGGCCATCGTAGATGCCGGGAAGCGGAAGGCAACCGCCATTCACCACAGCGCAACACACCTGCTGCATGCGGCGCTGCGACAGGTGCTCGGCACACACGTGGCACAAAAAGGTTCCCTGGTGCATCCCGACTACCTGCGCTTCGACTTTTCACATTTCAGCAGGATGACCGACGAGGAGCTCCGGCAGGTGGAGGCGATCGTCAATGAAAAGATCCGCGCCAACATCCCCGTTGTTATCCGCAACATGCCGAAGGAAGAAGCTATGAAAACGGGAGCGATGGCGCTTTTCGGAGAAAAATATGGAGATGTGGTCCGCGTCGTTACCATTGACCCCGGCTATAGCGTTGAATTATGCGGGGGCACACACGTGGGCATGACGGGTGAACTCGGATCATTCATCATCACCAGCGAAACCGCTATTGCCGCTGGCGTAAGGCGAATTGAAGCCATCAGCGGCATCAAAGCTGAGGAATATCACCGCGAACAAACCACGCAGCTACGCGCCATCCGTGATCTGCTGAAAAACCCGAAGGATCCGGCAAAGGCCATACAAAGCCTGTTTGAAGAAAATGCATTCCTGAAAAAACAGGTTGAACGATTTGAGCTGGGCCAGCTGGCGGCCATGCGCGACCAGCTGCTGCAAAAGGTGCAGCCGGTAAACGGCGCCGGGTTCATTGGCGAAGTAGTGGAGGCAAGCAGCGCCGACGCCCTGAAAAAGCTGGCCTTCGAACTGAAGCCGCGCGTCCCCGGCCATATCATTGCCCTTGCAGCCGCCATCGAAGGCAAGGCCAGCGTGGTGCTTCTTTTTGATGAAGCCGTTTCCCGGCAAAAAGGACTGGACGCCGCTGCCATTATCCGCCAGGATATTGCCCCGCTGATCAGGGGCGGAGGGGGTGGCCAGAAGACCCTTGCCACGGCCGGCGGACAGGATATTTCCGCCCTTCATCAGGTTATTGAGACCGTTAAAGGACTGCTGTAGCCACTGGACATTTTAACATTTGCGAAGAGCTTCGTAATTTGAGATTCCTTTCTATATTTGATCTACGAAATTTAACGTAGTCAAACAAAATGCTGATAGTTATGAAGAAAATGTTTTTCGGGCTTGTGATCGCCACGGTCGCGGCAGCCATGATCCCTTCCGCAGCTTTCGCACAGAAAGAAAAAGAGAAGGAGAAAGAAAAATCCAAAAAAGAAACAGAGACCATCGTGATCACACGTAATGTGAACGCAAACGTAAATACGGTGGTAGAGATCAAGGGCGACAAGATCCTAATCAACGGCAAGGAAGTGAAGGAAGGTACGCACGGCGACGTGACCGTACACCGCCACAAGTTCCGTACGGGTACTTACAGTACGGCCCCGGGTGCATGGAACTATTCCATGTCGGGAGATCTTTTTGACGAGGATGAGAACCGCGCCATGCTGGGCGTGGTCACCGAAGGGCACGATAAAGGAGCCGAAATCAAATCCATCACCAAGGGTGGCGGCGCTGAAAAGGCTGGCCTGAAGAAAGGTGATATCATCACAAAGCTGGGATCGAAAAAGATAGAAACATCAGATGATGTAACATCAGCCATCCGCGCACAAAAGCCGGGTGAAAAGCTAACAGTAACATTCCTGCGCGATGGAAAAGAGCAGACAGTGACCGCTGAGCTGGGCAAGTGGAAGGGCATCCGTATGAACGCGGTTGAAATGCCGAACGTGATCGCGGGTGAAATGGCGCCAACCCTGCGCGGGTTTGAGAATGGTTTTGGTGGTGTGTACACACCCTTCACCGGCCGCCCGAAACTGGGTCTTTCCATCCAGGATACCGAAGATGGAAAAGGCGTGAAAGTTCTGGAAGTGGATGATGACAGCAACGCTGCCAAGGCAGGTATCCGCGAAAACGACGTGATCCTGGCCATAGACGATAAGGATGTCAAAGGCACCGACGATGTGACCCGCACACTGCGCGACAGCCGTGAAAAATTCACTTTCAATTTCAAAATACTGCGCGACGGTAAAGAACAGACTGTGGAAGTGAAAATGCCCCGGAAGCTGAAGACCGCCGACCTGTAACCTTTACACGCCAGCTGCGTTTTATCATTACAGCTCTTATTTCTTATGTGTATGTTTCCCCCCGCCTGGCGGGGGGCTTTTTTTTGCACGGTCATCGAACCAAAGCATGGGAACCTTCATAATTGGTACTTTTGATGATGCAGGCGCATCCCGGATACGAAACCGTCATTGGACTGGAGGTCCATGCGCAGCTGCTTACCCGTACAAAGCTTTTCAGCAGCGATACCACTTCGTTCGGCGCACCGCCCAATACGCAGGTTAGTGCCATAACTCTTGGTTATCCCGGTACCCTGCCGCGGCTCAATGAACACGCGGTCATGCTTGCCGTAAAGCTGGGA
>DASUVB010000511.1:0-3143 GCA_036373835.1 Flavisolibacter sp.
GCTTGTAAAAGGTCTGGTACACGTATTCGTCCAGTGTCATCCCGCTCACCGATTCAACTACTTTGCCGAGCAGGATGAAATCATTATCGCTGTAAACATATTTCGGCGAAGGTCCCAGCCTGCTCTGGATAATGCGCCGCATCATCGTATCGTTCCAGTCCTTACGCAGCCATACATTGCGCGCCACGGGAATGCTGTACAAAGAGTCGGGGCTTTCACGGTACAGGTCCGGTGAAGGCTTGCCGGTCTGCTGGTCGATCGTTTCCCTGTAGAAAGAAATGTATGGGTTCAGCCCGGCCTGGTGCAGCAGAATATCCCTGATCGTAAGATTTTCCTTGTCAGTTCCCCTTGCTACCGGCAGGTAGTCGCCCAGCGTTTTGTTGAGCCGGATCTTTCCTTGTTCATACAACTTCATTACCGCGACGGTAGTGGCAGAAGTTTTTGTTACGGAAGCCAGGTCGTAAATACTTTCGAGCGTCACCGGCCGTGCATTGCGGTCAAACTCGTACCGACCGAATGCCTTGTGGTACTTGATCTCGCCATTCTGAACGGCAAGAACGATCCCGCCCGGGAAGGCCTTACGGGAAATGCCGTCGTACATAATGCTGTCAATGGCCAGCCATTTCGGCGAGAACCCGGCGGGAATGAACCTGTTGATCACGATCCCCTTTCCATACGCTACGTCACAAACGGTCACCGGCAGTTTCCCAAAAGCGGTAAGCTTCCCCTGCAGGAAGTCAACGGCAGCGTCCTGGGTGATCTCATCGTCCTGGTGCATCGCCACCAGCGTGGATGCTGAACAGAAATTCCGGGCCGCATAAACGTTCCCAAAGACAAAGGTGGCCGTATTGAATTCCTGCAGGCCGTTCCACAACGAAATGGCAGCAGGCGATATATTGTAGTTATTCGCAGGGCGCAGGGCAAAGCCGTGCACGCCCACTATGACTTTGTCATACTTCCGCTCACGAAGCGAATCCATGATCTGGGCCGCCTTTTCCGGGCTGTCGCTGAATGAAAAATAAAAAGTATCGGCCTTCATGTCATGCTGCAGGCGGTCCCCCATACGGTTGGCAGCTGCCTGGCCGATGCCGACGTACGCCACATTGTGCTGCGAGATCATCGGCAGGAAGCCTGTTCGGTTCTGCATCACCGTGATGGTGTTGCGCGCTACCTGGTTCCTGATGCCGTCCGTGCTTTGGTTCAGATCCTCTACGAGGTTGGTGGTGTCGATGACCTGGGCCTGGTGAAGTCCAAGCCTGTACTTGGAATACAGCACCTTCTTCACCTTCTCATCGATCTGCTTCCGCTTGAGCCGCTTGTCCTTTATGGCCTGCTCGATCGCCATGATGGCATTCGGAACATCTTCCGGGAGACAGAGCATGTCGTTACCGGCGATCAGCGCCTGCACCGCCGCCTCACCCGATGGGAAATATTTGCTCACGCCCTTCATCTCGAGCGCATCGGTAAAAGTGAGACCTTCATAGTCAAGGTCCTTGCGCAATACGTCAGTAACATTTTTCTTCGACAGGGATGTCGGCTGGTTGGTGGTATTATCGATGGCCGGAATGGAAAGATGCGCGATCATCACGCTGCCCACGCCGTTCTTAAAGAGTTGCTTGAAAGGAAAAAGTTCGAGCGTATCCAGTTCCATCCGGCTTTTGCTGATCACGGGAAGGTCGTAGTGAGAATCCACATCCACGTCGCCATGGCCCGGGAAGTGCTTGGCGCAGGCCATGATACCCGCATCCTGCATGCCCTTCATGTACGCAACGCCATACCTGGCCACCTTGTATTTGTCCTCACCAAATGACCGGTAGCCGATCACAGGGTTGTTAGGATTGTTGTTGATGTCCACAACCGGAGCATAATTCACATGCACACCAATGCGCTTCATTTGTATACCGACCGCACGCCCCATTTCGTAGATGATGCGGTCATTATTCAGTGCTCCCAGGGTGAGCTGGTAAGGAAACTTAGTGACGCTGTCCAGCCTCATCCCGAGTCCCCACTCCCCGTCAATGGTAACCATCAGTGGCGTTTTGGCAATGGACTGGTAATAATTGGTAAGATTAGCCTGGCGCACCGGGCCACCCTGGAAAAAACACAGTGCACCCACATTGTACTTCAGCACCAGGTCCGTTACCTGCTGCACATGCTCGGGGCCCAGGTTACTGTGCGCCCTGATCACCATCAGCTGCGCGATCTTTTCTTCATTTGACAACGACTTGAACACGCTGTCCACCCACTTTTTTGCTGTGAGCCTGCTGCTGTACTGTCCGAACGAAAACACAACCAGTAAAATGCCGGTAACTGCGATCAGGAGTTTCTTCATAATACTCCGGAAAATTACCAAAAAAGAGCCACCGCCGGGTTTAAAGGGTTGTGAAGCTAATGGTAACGAAATGCTATTGTTCCCGTATTATTCCCTGATCCAGATGCTGATGTCGTGCGGGGCGGCCTCATCTCCGCCAAAGTAGGGATACAGCTGGTAACCCTGCGCGCGCGGCGTGGCCGCAAGCCTGTTCACCGTCTGCATCATATCATTCACATAAAACCGGTAGCCGTCGGGGCGCACCTGGATGGAGCAGGAAATGTCCGTACCTAATGGAATGGCACCGATCTCCTTTGAAGTAACCACGCCGTCATTGTACACGTACGCAAAGAGCCGCAGTGCATGGTCACTCCACCTCCAGCCGATCCTGGCGCTGAAACGGTGATGATCGGACCCATTGTCGGAGAATCCGAAAAGCTTGTTGATGTCGTACTGGTTTTCAGAACTGGCGGATGTGTAGATGGCGGAACTGTCGAACCGCACCGTGAATTTCATTTCATCGGTATCTATTGCACGGTAAATACTTTGTTCGCTGTAATGATTCCCCTGGCGGATCAGGTAACGGGTAAAGGCACCCTCGTTTTTTACGGGTCCCTGGAATGACAGGTCAGAAGTTTTGGAGCAGCTGCACAGCAACAAAAAGCTGCTGATCACGACAATCACGGCTTTCATAAGGATGGATTACCTGCAATCAACGCAATCTGCCCGGAGAAATGATGTTTTGTGCAGGTATTTTAAAAAAATACGAAGAAGTACTTAGGCTCCCGGGAATCTACAGGCGAAAATGTACATTTGAGCCAAGGAGATCATT
>DASUVB010000512.1:0-4752 GCA_036373835.1 Flavisolibacter sp.
CCAAGCCCCTGAAGACAGCACCAGGTACCCCCTGAGAGACCGGTACGGCGATCCCTACACCTACCCCAACCGCAACCCTTTCGACTTTCGCGATACCGCATTCATCAAGCGCACCATCGAATACGACCCGATCACCAACCAGTACTACATCGTTGAAAAGATCGGCAACCAGTACTACCGCACCCCTACCTCTTTCTCCATGAAGGAGTTCCTGGAGATGCAGGGAAGGAAGGACGAGCAGGACTATTTCAGGCAGCGGGCCAACCTGATGTCGAACCTGAACCGGAGGACGTTCAAGCCCAATTTCGGCTTCAACAGGGACTGGATGAACCGGATCACCGGCAATGGCAAGATCGACATCCGGCCCAACGGCTACGTGGACATCGCAGCCGGCTACCAGGGACAGAACATCAAGAACCCCACACTGCCCGAACGCGCACGGAAGACGGGTGGCTTCGACTTCAACATGAACGCACAGCTGCAGGTGGATGCCAATATCGGCGACAAGATCCGCCTGCCGATCAACTATAACACCCTGGCGAATTTCGACTTCGAGAACCAGCTGAAGCTGGATTACCAGGGGAAGGACGACGAGATCCTGAAGCAGTTCCAGGCCGGGAACATCAACTACCCGTCGAAAGGAACGCTGATCCCCGGTGCGCAGTCGCTGTTCGGCGTGAAATCGCAGCTCCAGTTCGGGAAGCTGTTTGTCACATCTGTGCTCGCCAACCAGCGCTCCCAGCGCCAGAGCCTGGGCCTGCAGGGTGGATCGGCCACGCAGAACTTCAATATCCGCGCGGACGAATACGAAGAGAACCGCCACTTCCTGATGGCGCAGTATTTCCGGAACAATTACAACCGCGCCATGAGCCAGCTGCCCCTGGTGAGATCGAATATCCAGATCCTGCGCCTTGAAGTGTGGGTAACGAACCGTACCGGCGCTACCACGGATACGCGTGACATCGTAGCCTTTATGGACCTGGGTGAGCGGGTTCCGTACAGCCCGATGCTGACGGGTTCCGGCGACAGCCTTCCGCGCAACCAGGCAAACGACCTGTACGCGCTGCTGCAGACCAACCCGGGCTACCGCAACTCCACCCAGGTGCAAAGCCTCCTGACAGCCGCAGGGTTCCAGCCGGTACAGGATTTTGAAAAGACCTTTGCCCGCAAGCTGCAGCCTTCTGACTATTATTTCAATCCGCAGATCGGCTTCCTGTCACTCAACCAGCCATTGCAACCCGATGAAGTGCTGGGTATCGCCTACCAGTACACCTACAACGGCATCGTGCACCAGGTGGGTGAATTCTCGCAGGATGTTCCGCCGGACAGCAGCGGCAACACCCAGAAAGCACTTTTCCTGAAATTATTGAAAGCCACATCACAGCGTACCAACCTCCCCATCTGGGACCTGATGATGAAAAATATTTACGGTGTGGGCTGGGGCCAGCTCGAGCGCCAGGACTTCCAGCTGCACGTGGTGTACGAGGAACCCAGCCTTGGTGAGAAAAGATACCTGCCGGTGCAGAGCGTTCTGCCCGCATACCAGGGCGCCCCGATCCTGAACCTGGTCAACCTGGACCGCCTGAACAACCAGAACGACCCGCAGCCCGACGGGCAGTTCGATTACCTGGAAAACTTTACCGTGATCTCGTCGCAGAGCCGGATCATCTTCCCGGTCCTTGAACCTTTTGGTCGCGACCTCGAATATGTGTATCCGAACCAGGACTCCGCGCAGAAGTACCTGTTTTACCCGCTGTATGATACCATCAAGGCGATCGCGCAGACGTTCGCAAACCTGAACCGCTTCAAGCTGATCGGCCGTTCCAAGTCATCCGGCTCCGGCGATTACCAGCTTGGATTCAACATCCCGCGTGGCTCCGTGACCGTCACCGCAGGCGGACAGGTATTGCGTGAAAATATCGACTACGAGATCAACTACGACCTCGGAACGCTGAAGGTGATCAACCCCGCCATCATACAGGCAGGCCTTCCCGTGCAGGTCCAGTTTGAAAATAATGCGACGTTCGGCCTGCAGCAGCGAAATTACCTCGGCCTCCGCCTCGACTACCTGGTGAACCGTCACCTGTCGCTGGGCGCGGCAATGGTGCGGCTGGGCGAACGGCCTTTCTTTACCAAGCAGGGATATGGTGAAGATCCGATCCGGAACACGATGTACGGCTTTGACTTCGACTACCGCAACGATGTACCGCGTATTTCCAAGTGGCTGGACAAGCTGCCCTTCTACTCGACAAAAACCGTTTCATCGATCACCGCTTATGGTGAAGCCGCGTATTTCCAGCCCGGTCACGCCAAGCAGATCAATATGAGCAAGACCGACAAGGGTGGCGTGATCTATATTGACGATTTTGAAGGCACGCGCAGCAGCATTGACCTGCGTTTCCCGCTCATCAGCTGGACGCTTGCATCCCCGCCGCAAAAATCGAAGAGCGGTGTCACCGGCCAGGGACCGATCATGTTCCCGGAAGCAGAATTACACGACAACATTGCCAGTGGCTTCAACCGCGCCAAGCTGGCCTGGTATAACATCGAGCCCGTGCTGCAGGAGAGAAGGAACCAGAACAACCCGCTCCGTAACAACCTTGAAGAACTGTCGAAGCCGGAAACACGCCAGGTGCTTCAAAGCGAGATCTTCCCGCAACGTACACAGGACCTGGGGCAGGGACTTCTCACAACGTTTGACCTTGCCTATTATCCGGATGAAAGGGGACCTTATAATTTCCGTACATCAAACCTCAATACCAACGGGAAGCTGCTGAACCCGAAGGGCTCCTGGGGCGGCATCATGCGCAACATCGACCAGACGGACTTTGAAACCAGCAATATTGAATTCATCGAGTTCTGGGTGCAGAACCCCTTCATTAATAAGCCGAACAGCACCGGAGGCGAACTCTATTTCAACATCGGTAATATTTCAGAGGATGTGCTGCGCGATGGAAAGCGGCTGTATGAAAACGGCCTTCCCACTGCCAGCCAGCCAAACATCCCGGTGGACGAAACAGCGTGGGGCAAGGTGCCGCGCAACCCCATACAGGTGACCAATGCCTTCAGCAATGAGCCGGCGGACCGCCCGTTCCAGGATGTCGGCTTTGACGGGCTGCCCGATACCGCGGAGGTCAGGAAGTTCCAGCCCTACCTGAACCAGATCGCTGCGTTCTTCGGTGCGGGCTCTCCCATCTACCAGAAGATTTTAAGCGATCCTTCAGGCGACAATTTCGTGGGGTACCGCGATTATTCTGACCAGACAGGCATCCTGGCCCGCTATAAGGATATCAACAACCCGCATGGCAACTCTCCTGTTGCCGGCGACAACGACCAGTTCACGAATGCATTCACCCTGTACCCCGACCAGGAAGAGCTCAACCGCGACAATACGCTGAACGAGGTGGAAGAATATTTTCAGTACCGCGTGGAGCTGCGCCCCAACATGGCGCCCGGGAACAACAAATACATTACCGACAGGCGCGATGTGACCGTGCGGCTGGCGAATGGCCAGTTACGTGACGAGCAGTGGTTCCTGTTCCGCATACCGATAAAAGATTACCAGGACAAGGTGGGCAACATCCCGGATTTCAAATCCATTCGTTTCATTAGGATGTTCCTGACAGGCTTCGAGGATACAGTTGTGATGCGCTTTGCAAAGCTGGAGCTGGTGCGCAACCAGTGGCGGAAATTCAGCTATGAAGTTGACACGTCCGGCCAGTATGTGAAGCTCCCCACGAATGACCCCGTGAGCGTGAACGTGCTTGCCGTGAACCTCGAGGAGAATGACCGCCGGGTACCGATCCCCTACCGTATTCCACCTGGTATCGACAGGCAACAGCAGATCAGCAACAACAACGTACAGCTGCTGCTGAACGAGCAGTCGCTCAGCCTTCGCCTGGAACAGCTGTTCAAGAACCAGGCACGAGGTGTGTTCAAGACGATGAACCTGGACCTGCGCCAGTATGGAAAGCTGTCGATGTTCATCCACGCGGAATCGCTGAACGACCCGGGTGATGATATCGACGACGGTGACCTGCAGGCGATCGTCCGAATCGGTAACGACTTCGTCAGCAATTATTACGAGATCAAGATCCCGCTGCGCATTACGCCGTGGTATACGAGCGACTCGCTCAAGATCTGGCCATACGAGAATAACCTTGATTTCGACCTGGATATCCTCACGCAACTGAAAACCCGCCGGAATAAAACCGGTGTGCCACCTGCACAATACTACAGTGAGCTGCAGCAGGATGGCAAGAAGTACGCGATCATCGGTAACCCGAACCTGGGCGAGGTGCGTGGCATGTTCCTGGGCGTGGAGAACACGAAAAGCGAAACGGTGCGCACTGAAATATGGTTCAACGAGCTGCGGCTGTCACGCCTGAATGAACAGGGTGGCTGGGCTGCGCTGGGCCGCGTGGACCTCAGGCTCGCTGACCTCGGCAATCTTTCCATTTCAGGCAGCTACCGCAGCATCGGCTTTGGTACGCTGGAACAGAAGATCAATGAACGCAGCCGTGAAAATTTTGCGCAGTTCGATGTCAGCACGAGCCTCGACCTCGGCCGGTTGCTGCCGAAAGAAGCATCCATCCAGATCCCCGTATATGCGGGCATCAGCAAGACTACCAGCACGCCGCAATATGATCCTTATGACCTGGACCTGAAACTGAAGGACAAGACGAGGGACATGAGCGCGAAGGATGCCGACTCCATCCGCAATGATGCCATCGAGCAGACGACGATCAAGAC
>DASUVB010000513.1:0-3788 GCA_036373835.1 Flavisolibacter sp.
TCACCGCTATTGCAGGTAACCTGCCTACATCGGCGGCCATGTGTGGCAACGTAGTGGTGTGGAAGCCGGCTAATACGCAGGTCTATTCCGCCCAGATGATCATGCGGGTCCTGAAGGAAGCAGGCCTTCCTGATGGCGTGATCAACCTGATATACGTGGATGGTCCGACCATCGGCAAAGTATGCTTCGCGCACCGCGACTTTGCGGGCGTTCACTTCACCGGCTCAACAGGGGTTTTCAATAATATGTGGAAGACGATCGGTGAGAATATCCAGAACTACAGGAGTTATCCCAGGATTGTCGGTGAAACCGGCGGAAAGGATTTCGTGATGGTCCACCGTTCCGCTGATCCCAAAGTGGTGTCAACAGCGCTGCTCCGTGGTGCATTCGAATACCAGGGACAGAAGTGTTCCGCAGCTTCACGCGCTTACATTCCGTCGAATCTTGCAGGCGAAGTGAAGAAGCAGCTGATCGAAGGTGTCAATTCCTTCAGGATGGGCAGCGTGGAGGATTTCGGAAATTTCATCAACGCGGTGATCGACGAGAAGAGTTTCAGGAGTATTGCAGCATATATTGACGGTGCGAAAAAAGATCCCAATGCGGAGATCATCGCAGGCGGTACGTATGACCAGTCAAAAGGTTATTTTATTCACCCGACGGTGATCGAAGCAAAGGATCCGAAATACGTTACCATGTGCGAAGAGATCTTCGGGCCGGTGCTCACGATCTATGTGTACGATGAAAACAAATTTGAAGAAACGCTCGACCTGCTCGACAACACATCACCTTATGCCCTGACCGGGGCTGTAATATCGCAGGACAGGGCAGCAGTTGACCTGGCCACCTGGAAACTGCGGAACGCTGCAGGCAACTTTTACATCAATGACAAGCCGACAGGTGCTGTGGTGGGGCAGCAGCCTTTCGGTGGTGCTCGTGCAAGCGGTACAAATGATAAAGCCGGCTCTATGCTGAACCTCTACCGTTGGCTGAGTGCGCGTACCATCAAGGAGAATTTTGTTCCGCCGACGGATTATAGCTATCCGTTCATGAGGGGCGAAAGTGAAGGTATTTGAACGGAATGGTCCGCGAGCAGGCGGAGATCGGCTGAAACCTTTCAGGGGAGCCGGTTTCGCGTTCATAATGTGAAAAAATAAATTTCAAAAAAGCCTGAATATCATTTGGTAAAGTCGACGTACTAATTATATTTGTCACATTAATTCACAAACCAAAAAACAACTTATGAGGAAAGTTTTATTTGCTCTTGTTGCGGTTATCACGCTAACCACTTCGGTAAACGCCGCTATTGTTACACCAGGTACTACTGAGCCTGCCACGCTGAACATCACCAAGATGACAGTGAAAGATGTTGAGAAAATGACTGGAAAGAAGATGAACATCTTCCAGAAAGCCGGTTTCAAAATTGCTCAGAAAGTAGCTGCTAAAGCTCCCGCTGCTGAAGGCAAAAGCCAGATGATCGCCCTGATCCTGGTTCTGCTGGTGGGTGGCCTTGGTATTCACCGTTTTTACCTGGGTTACACTTGGCAGGGTATCGTTCAACTGCTGACACTGGGTGGTCTCGGTATCTGGGCTCTTATCGACCTGATCCGTATCATTACAGGTAGCCTGCAGCCGAAAGATGGCGAATACGCTACAACTCTTTAATAGAGACTAAATGCTTGAAAGCCGCACACTTGTGCGGCTTTTTTGTTTTACGGCCTTTTTTTTGTAACAGGGGTTGTAAACGCTATACTATGAAAAAGATCAGCTTTGTGCTGTTGATGATGACCTTCGTGCTGATTTCTGCTGCACAGACCGGTGTAAATTTTGGGATCAAGGGCGGACTGAACATTGCCAACCTCGACATTAACAAACAGGAACAAAATTCAAGGCTTGGACTAAATGCCGGGTTTATCGTACAGGTGCCGGTTAGTCCCGATATCGCCATACAGCCTGAAGTGCTGTATTCCAGCCAGGGGGCTAAATACCAGGCAGGTGGCGCGGAACACAACCTGCAGCTCGACTATCTGAACATCCCGGTACAATTCCAGTTGATGGTCGGCAGAGGCTTCAGGGCCCAAACAGGTCCGCAGGTGGGAATACTGACAAAAGTAGAGGATGAAATGAACGGCGCGGAAACCGGTTTTTTCACAAAGGATGATTTTAAAAAGACCGATATCGGGTGGGTGTTCGGATTTGGATACAAGACTGCTGGTGGGTTCGGCATCGACGCGCGCTACAACCTGGGTCTCACCAACGTGAACAAAACCGGAAGCAACACGATCAGGAACAATGTCGTGCAGGTGGGGTTATTCTACATGTTCCGGTAATGATCTGGATAAGAAGTAAAAAGGTCGCAGTCAATTGCGGCCTTTTTTTTGTTATTGGGGGTCATAAACGCTTTACTATGAAAAAGATCAGCTTTGTGATGTTACTGGTGTCATCGGTGTTGTTCGCAACAGCACAGACCGGTGCGAACTTTGGTTTGAAGGGAGGCCTTAACGTGGCAACAACAACAAATGACCAGGGTGGCAGCCGTGATCACCGCCTCGGATTTCATGCAGGCGCCCTGGCGCACATTCACCTGACGCCGAACATTGGCCTGCAGCCCGAAGTGGTTTATTCAAGCCAGGGTGCGAAATATACTGTTACGGATGGCGAGCACATCCTGAAACTGAATTATATCAACGTCCCCTTACAGGTGCAGTATATGTTCAATAACGGGTTCCGGTTGCAAACCGGTCCGCAGGTGGGTTTCCTGGTGGACGTAGAAGATAAGAACAATGATGTCGAGACCGGTTTCTTCACTTCAGACGATTTCAAGAAGACTGACGTTTCATGGTCATTCGGCCTCGGTTACCTGTCGTACTCGGGCATAGGGGTCGATGCACGCTATAATCTCGGACTCAGTAATATTAATGACTTCGGTACAGCCAAAGTAAAGAACAACGTATTCCAGGTGGGGCTGTTCTACATGTTCAACAGCAACCACAAGGCGCAATCGCGCTAACTTTTGAAGGCCGTGTAAATACGGCCTTTTTTTTGTGGTCAAGGGGAACAAAATGTGAACTATGAAAAAGATCAGTTTATTCGTTTTAGCACTATCCGTAGGTACGGCGTTGGTGGCACAGGAGCTGCGCACGCCGATGGCTGTGAAAACAAGGTTCGGACTGAAGGGAGGTCTTAATGTAGCTTATTTCAACGTGAGCGATTACCCGGCCGGTGGATCTCCTGAAGCCGAACAGAAGAAGTCGATCAACGGTGGGTTCCTGGTGAATATCCCAATTGGGGGAATGTTTGCCATCCAGCCCGAGGTAATGTACAGCGAGCAGGGCAGCAAAATGGCCCAGACAACAACGATCGGTACGGTAACCACCACCCAGGCATGGGAGCAGGACCTGAAGTACATTAATGTTCCCGTGATGCTGCAGGTGAAGTCTCCAGGAGGATTTTTTGTGGAAGCAGGTCCGCAGGCCGGCTATCTTGTAAGTGGCAAGCAGATCGGTCCTTCCAATGGGGAAACAGAGAATGAAGACAAATTCCGCAAGTGGGACTTTTCACTTGGCGCTGGCCTTGGTTACCTGTCACGCATCGGTCTTGGCCTGAACGCCCGTTATAACCACGGCTTCAGCAATGTGTGGGATGAGGACGCCAACATGGGCAACGCGGAACTCAATAACCGTGTGATCCAGGTGGGCCTGGTGTATCATTTCGGCGCACACAAATAACGAACGTTACGCTATGTAAGCCCCCCTCATGAGGGGGGGTTTTTGTTTGTTGTTGTCGTATCG
>DASUVB010000514.1:0-3394 GCA_036373835.1 Flavisolibacter sp.
ACCCGGCACTGATAAAGCTTGCCGCTGAAGCAGGTTTCGTGCCGCTCAAATTTTTGACAGCCGGTGCCAGGAAGTTGCCTGCCGCAGGAGCGGTAACATTCTGAACTTTTGTGTTGGAGCTTTTTTGTGGCTTCGTTACGACAATTTCGAGTTCCGTGTCCTTGTAACCCGGAAGTTGCGCGACGAGAATATGCCTGCCTTCCGTCTGGGTCGTCAGAAACTGGCCTTCCGCGTTACTGGTAAAGCTTTCACCGCCGGATTTCCAGCGCAGCAAGGTATTGCCGAGCGGGTTGCCGTTCATATCCGTTACCGATCCGCAAACCGCTACCAGTTCTGCGTTGATGAAAACAGGATCCCTTTCTACGTTCGTTCCGCGGGCCGTGAGGAAGAGTGACTGGGGATCTTTGTACTGGGAGGTGTTGTGGAATACCTTTAAAGCATAGGGCTCGGCACTAACCAGGATATTTTCAATCCGGAAAGATCCTTTGTCGTTTGTGGTTGCCGTAAAGAACTCCGTCCCTTTTCCCAGCAGTTTCATCAGGGCAATGGTCAAAAGGTCGTAGTGCTCATATTTTTTAGGCAGCACGACAACTGTTGCATTCTGTACGGGGAGATTTCCCTGTTTCACAAGCACGCGGCCTGTGACTGCAGGGTTATTCAATGGCAGCTTGTATGTTTTTTCAATGGTGACGACCTGTCCCTTCGTGATGTCTCCTGTAAAACCTTCTGCCACGAACTGGTAGGTTTTTGGCGAAGCATTTTCACCTGTGATCCGGATGATGTATTTGTCGTGAAGATTGTCGTTGATAAAAACCTTCCTGAATAAACCGGAACCTGTTGCCTCGCCCACAAGGATGGCTGCATAATTCAGGTCATAGGCCAGCCCAGCGGGACCCGGGCTAAAATGTTCCGTAGATGAAGGCAGTGATTTGACCTCGTCATGCATGATCTCGTGCGCAAGGTTTGCATACCGTGGATGCTGGTAAAAGCCTGCTGCGCGCAGCACCTGGATTTTCGCACTTTCCAGTTTTTTGCCATCCTGGTCCGTGACATTCACCTTCAGCCGGATGGTACGGGCCAGGCCGAGGATATCGCCGATGTCATACGTACCGTTTTCATCGGGAACGATCCTGATATCCTGTGCGGCATATTCGAAGTACGGGGTCTTGATGAGCAGTGTGACCGATTCGACATACGAAAGTTCATCACCGGAATACACGATCTCAAATTCTCCGTTGGCACCGGTGACCGCTGTTCCCAGCAGCTTTGATGCACTGACGGCGTGCGTTGACATCGCCTGGCCAGGACCTCCAGGCTTTATTTTTTTGACCACGCCACGAATCTCCACCTGGATGCCTGACAACGGGTAACGTTTGTCAGATGCCAGCATGTTGATGGCCTGCTGCTTTCTTTCCTGTGGGCTGAGCGCTTTTATTTCAGGCATTGACTTTGAAATGCCGATATGCCCCCTGCTGGCGCCACCCCCGAAGACCTGGATCGCAGGGCTGCCCTGCGAAGCTGTTGTGCCCTGAGAGGGAGGTGCTTCGAGCGCGGCATAATCCGGTTGTGTTACTACCGCCACTTCGCCACCGGAGGAAGATGATTCTTCAGTTTTCACTGTTTCCGATGCGGCAAAGGCGTACACCAGCCGTCCCTTGAAAATATTGCGGTTCAGGTTGCGGACGGTGCGGTCCGGGGTAAATTTCACGTTGCCCGGCAACGGTTTCCTGGCACCGGTGATGGCGGGTCTTATTGTGGTTGTAGCAACCGAATCTTTTTTTCCATAATAAAATGAGCGTACCTCACTTCTCCCGTTGTTCCGGATGGAGATTCCCGTCGGGTTCTGGTTGGGACTTGCGTATTTATCAAGCACCGTCACCGCCCAGGCATAGCGCCTGTCAGGCACCAGGGTGGGTTGCGCCGGGCCGAACACAAAAACATTTCCCTGTACCGTTGTTTCAAAAAATGCGGGTGCCGTTGCGCTGATGAATGCATCATTGGGGTTTCTTTTCGGATCCAGCATTTCCACGATGCGCAACTGGTATAGCGCGCCTGGTTCAATACCCGCAGGGACCGTCCATGTGAATATTACATTTTGTGGCTGCATGACCCTGATCTCTTCCTCTTCCAAAGGCCTGAGCAGGATCGGTGGCTCGAGGCTGGCGATCCGGATGGTGCGGCAACCCATTGGTGCTCCGGGTGACAGCGGTTGCCCGCTAGTGTAATCAAACGCCTGCACACAGATGGTGTAATTTCCTTCTGGCAACCCATTCCCCCTGGCCACATCGCGCAGTGTAATACCCTGGAAGACCATCTTGTTTTCATCAAACAATTCACCCAGCACTCTCAGGTCCGCCTGTACGGTCTGGAACGCGGCGAGCTGGATGGGCTGTGATGGCACGTAATTCGGTGAAGTCATTGCGGTAATGCCATTATCACCGGTGATTGTCACGCGCAGGAATACTGAGACGGGCATCTGCATGTTATTTTGCATCATCAATATCACCTTGCCAGGCTGACTGCCGTAATCCGACAGGCGCGGGGGGTAGGGTGGTGTGATCGTCAGGTTGAGGTTCACAGCAGACTGGCCCATCACCACCTGGCTGCCCAGTAATGTCATCAGGATAACAAATCCGCCAGAAAACAATTTTTTCATAACCGTTTTTTCAGGAGTTAAAAGCTGATTGAATATCCGAGCTCGCCTGTATGTTCTGTAAATTTTGCCGACAGGGCAGGATCATCGGGATTGTTATTGATCATATAATATCGCAGCGAAAAGCGGTGGCGCTTCGCTACCGCGTACATCGCGCTGAAGTTTCCGTTAATGATGGTGGCACCCGCAGGCTGGTCGCTTTTGCTGTACGAACCGGTGGCTGATAGCTGGAGTTTGCTCCCCAGCAACGACCTGGCCAGGCCCAGCGTGCCGCCGTACAGGGTTTGTTCCATTCCCGAGAATTCATTCTGCGTGTAATTGCCGCCGGTCGTTACCGTCAGTGCCAGGTGGTTGAACGTGAGGTTATAGTTGAGGAACGAAACTGCCGTGGTGACCTCGTTGAAAGCCTTCGTATCTGCATTATTATCTACCAGGGTCGACAAATTATATCCTCCTACAAGGACATGCGTCAGGTTTTCTCCGGGCAGTACGAGCCTTGGCGTCAGTGACATATTGTGCGTTGTCTGGGCCAGCAGGTACTTGTTGTTGACCATCGTCACCTGCGGCGTTGCGTTCGCTGAAAAATTCAAGTAGTTGGCATCAAGGCCGAACACTTTTGAAATATCCCATGAAAGATTCCCGGAACCGATGAAGCGATTGGTGGTGGAAGCTTTTTGTTCTTTGAGATTATCCTTTTGAAAACCGAGTGAGCCATTGAATCGCACATTGCCTTTTGGGTTG
>DASUVB010000515.1:0-6916 GCA_036373835.1 Flavisolibacter sp.
GGTCTACCAGGATCAGCACCTGCCGTTTATTTTGACCCAGGAAAGAGATCTTTTCAGGCGAAACAGGCATGGTGGTTGTCATCTTTTTCTCGACCAGTACATCCGGGTACAGTTCAGCTGTAAGTCGGCCATTTAGCTGGATATCATTGAGGCTCATTTATTGCGCTTTAGTGTTTTGCTATGGGCTTTTTTCGTTTCTTTGCAACGCTAAATTAATTATTATGCTTGCTACTATGGATATTGCGATTAACAGGGTGAATCAGAGCAAACTGAACGACCTCAACCTTGAAAACTTACCGTTCGGGAAATTCTTTTCTGATCACATGCTTGAGGCTGATTTCGAAAAGGGGGAATGGAAAAATGTAGAGATCAAACCGTACCAGCCCCTGCTGTTAAGTCCGTCCGTCGCAGCACTCCATTATGGCCAGGCAATTTTTGAAGGGATCAAGGCGTACAAAGACCAGGATGGTGGGTCCTATATTTTCAGGCCTTATGATAATTTCCGCCGCTTCAACATTTCTGCCGAGCGCATGCAGATGCCGTCCGTTCCGGAGGAGATCTTCATGGAAGGAATGAAGCAGCTGGTGGCCCTTGATAAGAACTGGATCCCGCAGAAAGAGGATCACTCCCTGTACATCCGGCCCTTCATGTTCTCGTCGGACGAGCTGATAGGCGTACGTCCATCCGACAACTATAAATTTCTGATCATCCTGAGCCCCACCGGTCCTTATTATAATGCACCGATGCGTATATACGTTGAAGAGCAGTACGTGCGTGCCGTTCCGGGCGGTGTTGGTTATGCTAAGGCTGCCGGCAACTATGGCGCGGCCATGTACGCTACGGCCCAGGCAAAGAGAAAAGGATACGACCAGGTGCTGTGGACCGACGCTTTCGAACATAAGTATGTGCAGGAGATCGGTACCATGAACGTGATTTTCATAATCGGCGATAAAGCCGTAACCCCAGACCTGGGTGCCGGAACGATCCTGGCCGGGGTAACCCGTAACAGCGCCCTGACCCTGCTGCAGGAAGCCGGTTTCACCATCGAGGAACGCCCGGTGAGCATTGATGAACTGATCGATGCGTATAAGGCCGGCCAGCTGCATGAAGTGATGGGAACAGGAACGGCTGCCACGATCTCCTATATCCGCGAGTTGCGCTATAAGGATTTTGTTATGACTTTCGACGTTGATATGTGGAAGACCGCTCCGACCATCAAAAAATGGCTGACGGACATCCGCGAAGGCCGCCGCGAGGACAAGCATGGCTGGATGATGCGGGTAGGATGATCCCGAAATGGCTTTGAGCCCCGCCTGGCGGGGCTTTTTTAGCTTTAGGAAACTTTTTTGGAATTTCGATTTTCAATTTTTGGTTATTCACCCTCTGCCCGTTACCTTTGCCTCCCCAAAAATCCATAGTCGGAGGGGATTAAACTTAAAGGTTCGAAATGCCTACTATTCAACAGTTAGTACGTAAAGGAAGAGAGATTATCCGCGCCAAGAGCAAATCAAGGGCGCTTGACAGCTGCCCCCAGCGTCGTGGTGTTTGTACCCGTGTGTACACGACCACGCCGAAGAAGCCGAATTCCGCCCTCCGCAAGGTTGCAAAGGTTCGCCTGACCAATAAGGTAGAAGTTATCGCATATATTCCCGGCGAGGGACATAACCTCCAGGAGCACTCCATTGTCCTGATCAGGGGTGGCCGTGTGAAGGATCTTCCGGGTGTACGTTACCACATCGTACGCGGCTCACTGGATACAGCAGGCGTAAAAGACCGTAAGAAGAGCCGTTCAAAGTATGGCACCAAGAAGGAAAAAGGTGGTGCAAAGCCGGCCGCAAAAAAATAAACAACACAGAATAGAAATAACAAGTCATGCGTAAAGCACAAGCTAAAAAACTCCCTCTCGCCCCGGATCCCAGGTACAGCGACAAGCTGGTCACCCGTTTTGTAAACAACCTGATGTGGGAAGGAAAGAAAAGTGTAGCCTTCGAAATTTTCTATAACGCAGTCGATAAGATCTCCAAGCAGACCGGTGAAGATGGATACGAGATCTGGAGAAGAGCGCTCGCTAATGTGACGCCTTCCGTGGAAGTTCGCAGCCGCAGGATCGGTGGTGCCACATTCCAGATCCCTTCAGAGGTGCGCCAGGACAGGAAAATATCGCTGAGCATTAAATGGCTGATCCGTTACAGCCGCGAAAGGAACGGCCGTAGCATGGCTGACAAGCTGGCTAATGAAATCATTGCTGCCAGCAAGGGCGAAGGTGCCGCATTTAAAAAGAAGGAAGACACGCACCGCATGGCAGAGGCCAACAAGGCGTTTGCCCACTTCAAAGTCTGATCATTCAGCATCTCATAAATGAAACATCCCGCCGAAGCGGGATGTTTTGTTATATGCCTGTGCTGGTTATGCCTTCTCGTTATCCATGCTGGTGCCACCTGCAATGCCACTGTCGAAAACATCAGTAGGCGTGGTCACACCTTCCGGAGTTTGTGTACCGGTATTCAGATCTGTTCCTTCATACTGGCTGGTGGTCCTGGTAACTTCAGCCGTATTGCCACGTCCGCCGGATGCTCCGCTGCGGCCGGTAGACCCACTGCTGCGGCGTTGTGTTGCACGGCTTCCTGCATTAGACCTCGTTGCACTGCTTCGTGTTGCTGACCTGCCACCACCTGATGAACGGGCGGCCTTGCTGGCTGCAGCACCTTTAGAACTGCGGGACGCTGCTGATTTTGAAGAAGATTTGCTGGCGCTCCGGGATGCACCTCCGGAAGCCCTGCCACCCTTACTGGCTACGCTTTTACGGGTGGTCTTGCTGGCTGATGCCAGGCCCCGCTTTGATGCGCCTTTTGATGATTTGCTGGCGCTTTTGCGTGAAGACTTGCTGGCGCTCCGGGAAGACTTACTTACGCTGCGTGAGGATTTGCTGGCACTGCGTGATGATTTGGCGGCGCCTTTACGAGACGACTTGCTGGCGCTTCGTGATGACTTGCTGGCGCCTCCGCGTGCGGACTTACTTGCTCCACGACGGGAAGATTTGGATGCGCTGCCCCTTGAAGAACCGCCGCGGGATGACTTGCTGGCACTGCGGGAAGACTTGCTGGCGCTTTTCCGGGCGGATTTACTTGCTCCACCCCTTGATGATTTGGATGCTCCTTTTTTGGATGCCCCTTTTCTGGATGCTCCTTTCGAAGAAGATCTGCCGCCACCAGAGGATTTCCTGCCTCCCTTTTTTGCTGCGGCCTTCTTGGTTGATTTTGCCATTGTTAATGGGTTTTGGTGAGAGATAAAAAATGCTGTTTTGAAATTACGTGAATAAAATGATTTGCAAAAATTATGCACATGAATGCAATTTCATTTGCATTACCGGTTGTAATGCAATTATGTGGGCTTGGACCTTTAACAAACATTGTTCAGGCGGTTGTAGTAAATGCAATGTATTTCCCTACCTTTGCACCCTCAAATTTCATCTTGGTGAAGTATGTAACCGGCTGAAACATTGATGAGAAGCGGGTTCCGGCATGAATGGGCTACTGCACGAAAAGTCAGCAGACGACAAAAATGCCCGCACCGGAACCAGGCCGACACGGAAATTAAAACCGACAATATTCAACACTATAATCATGGCTGATCTCAAATTTCAACGCAACTTCGGAATCGCTGCCCACATCGATGCGGGAAAAACGACCACGACCGAACGTATCCTGCGCTACACCGGTATGATCCACAAGATCGGGGAGGTACACGATGGCGCTGCCACCACCGACTGGATGGAGCAGGAAAAGGAAAGAGGTATTACCATCACTTCAGCGGCTGTGAGCTGCCAGTGGAATTTCCCGACCGTAAAAGGTAAGGCGGATGCCAACACCAAAAAGTATTACTTCAACATCATCGATACCCCGGGCCACGTGGATTTCACCGTTGAAGTGGAGCGTTCCATGCGTGTACTGGATGGGCTGATCGCTTTGTTTTCAGCTGTTGATGGCGTGGAGCCCCAGTCAGAGACCGTATGGCGCCAGGCAAACCGCTACCGTGTTCCGCGCATCGGCTTTGTCAATAAGATGGACCGTTCCGGGGCCGACTTCCTCATGGTGGTCAACCAGGTAAAGGAAATGCTCGGTGCAAAGGCCGTTCCGCTGCAGCTGCCAATCGGCGCTGAAGATAATTTCACGGGCGTTGTGGACCTGATCACCAACAAGGGGATCGTATGGCATATGGAAACAGAAGGAATGACCTTCGACGAGATCCCGGTGCCGGAGGATATGAAAGAGGACGTTGATTACTGGAGAAGCCAGCTGATCGAAGCGGTCGCCGAGTACGATGACACGCTGATGGAGAAATTCTTCGACAATCCCGATACGATTTCAGAGAACGAAATTCATGAAGCTATCCGCAAGGCATGTATTGACCTGAGCATCGTGCCGATGATGTGCGGATCTTCTTTCAAGAATAAAGGTGTGCAGACCGCACTGGATGCAGTATGCCGCTATCTTCCTTCGCCGGTAGATCTCGAGGCCATCCAGGGAATCGATCCCAACACAGGCGAAGAGTTGGTGCGCCGTCCCGACCCGAAGGAGCCGTTCGCAGCCCTCGCATTCAAGATCATGACCGACCCGTTCGTGGGAAGGCTCGCCTTCTTCCGTGCGTATTCCGGCCACCTCGACGCAGGTTCTTACGTGCTGAACGTGAGAAGCGGCAAGAAAGAAAGGATCAGCCGTATCATGAAAATGTTCGCCAACAAGCAGAACCCGATCGACTTCATCGAAGCCGGTGATATCGGTGCTGCCGTCGGTTTCAAGGAAATCAAGACCGGTGACACGCTGTGCGATGAAAATCACCCTATCATCCTGGAGAACATGTTCATCCCGGAACCGGTGATCTCCGTGGCAGTTGAGCCGAAAACACAGGCCGACGTTGATAAGATGGGGATGGCGATTTCGAAGCTGGTGGAAGAAGATCCGACACTGCGCGTGAAGACGGATGAAGATACCGGTCAGACCATCCTTTCGGGAATGGGTGAGCTGCACCTGGAGATCATTGTCGATCGTATGCGCCGTGAATTCAAGGTGGAAGTAAACCAGGGCGCGCCCCAGGTTGCCTATAAGGAAGCATTTACTAAAGCTGTCGAGCACCGTGAAGTGCTGAAGAAGCAGACCGGTGGTCGCGGTAAGTTCGCCGATATCATGTTCGAGCTCGGACCCGTGGATGCCGACTGGAAAGAAGCCAATCCCGATAAGAACTTCCAGTTCCAGAATGACCTGTTCGGTGGATCAATTCCCCGTGAATTCGTTCCGGCGATCCAGAAAGGATTCGAGAACTCCATGGGAACCGGTGTGCTGGCGTCTTACCCGGTGGATAACCTGAAAGTACGCGTGTATGATGGATCGTTCCACGCGGTTGACTCTGATGCCATGTCATTCGAACTGTGCGCCAAGCAGGGATTCCGCGAGGCTGCCCGCAAGGCGAAGCCGGTGCTGCTGGAGCCGATCATGAAAGTGGAAGTGCTGACACCAGACCAGTACATGGGTGATGTAACCGGTGACCTTAACCGCCGCCGTGGTATCATGGAAGGTATGGATACACGCGCAGGCGTCCAGGTGATCAAGGCGAAAGTGCCGCTGAGCGAAATGTTCGGCTATGTAACACAGTTGCGTTCGCTGTCGTCAGGACGTGCGTCCTCGACCATGGAATTCTCGCACTATGCGCCGGCTCCCAACAACATCGCCGAGGAGGTGATCGCGAAGTCAAAAGGAAAAGTATCAGCTGAATAAGTACAATCACGATTTTTCGATAAGTAAACCCCGCCATGCGGGGTTTTTTCATGCTAAAAAAAACCGAAATGATGAAGTACGTATCATTTCAGGCATTTGGTTTGTTCGTGGTTGGTGGTTCAAACCCTTTCGGCGCTCTTCGGCGATCCGGCCGTTGCAGCTATGAGAAACACCAGGGCAATTGAACGCGGGCTCATTTGTGAGCCCTTTTTTGCGGAACGCATTAGAAAAAATTCAGAATGGCACTAAACTTGCCAGTCTCGGCTAAACGTTTAACTATGAAGCTGAGAAAAACACTGGCTCTTTTTTCTGTACTTACTGTGAGTACCCTCGTCTTTTTTGCCTGTTCGCGCGATGATAAAAGCGCCAGCGGCGACAAGGCCCGTCTCCAGGTGTTCCTTACCGATGATCCCGCCTCGTTCGACGCCATCCATATCGATATCCAGGACATCAAGATCAATTATTCCAATGATACTTCCGGCTGGCAAAGCCTTGCCGGCGTGAATGCAGGCAGCTACGACATCCTTGAACTGGTGAATGACCAGGATACGCTTCTTGCCGATGCTGACGTACAGACTGGCAGGATCTCGCAGATCCGCCTGGTGCTCGGTCCTAACAACTATGTTACCGTGAACGGTGTTGATTACCCGCTGGAAACACCCAGCGCCCAGCAGTCAGGTCTTAAGCTGAACATCCACCAGGATGTGAACGCGGGAATTTTGTACAAGCTGACGCTTGATTTTGACGGGGCACGTTCCGTTGTCAAGACCGGTAATGGCAAGTATATCCTGAAGCCAACGATCCGCACCACGGTAGAAGCCATTGGTGGAAGCATCAAAGGTTTTGTGCTTCCTTCCAACATCCAGACCAGCGTCTTTGCGATCCAGGGTCCGGATACCATTGCGGGTACATTTACCACGAACGGTGCGTATTTCATCAAGGGACTGAGTGCAGGCAGCTACAACCTGGCCTTCGTGCCGTCTGACACGCCGACACACTATGTTTCCAACCTCTCCGGCATTATTGTCAATACCAACCAGGTAACGGTGGTGGATACGCTGACCCTTCAACCTTAATCAGAATTGCAAGATATTGAGACCATCCCCCGGGGTGGTCTTTTTTTATGCTGGTATGCCGCATCTGCC